>NZ_JBLODY010000119.1:0-8241 GCF_047785625.1 Solidesulfovibrio sp. C21 | reverse complement strand
GCCCAGCCCAATACACCGTCTTCTCGGAACACGCCTCTGGTGCTGATGCTGCCATGGTTGTCCTCCTGTGAGACTTCCTATGGCAGAAAACTCAAGTGGCGTAAGAAGGGCCTGATTGACCGCTTACAAGGCGCGGGTGGCGCGGCCGCCATGGCGGCAAAGGCAAAAGAGCCGCCCGGCACGCATCGCGCCGCGAAAGCCGCAAAACAGTTCCGTGGGACAAAAGGAAGGGGGGAGCGCTGTCCGTGCGCCGGCAAGAAGGAGGCCGGCCGGCCCCGGCTATTCGATCACGCCGAGATTTTTGAGCAGATGTAGCAGCATGTGCTTGTCGATGGGCTTCGGGACGTACGAGGTGGCCCCGCCCTTGTAGTAGGCTTCCACCACGTTTTTGGGATCGTCCAGGGCCGTGGTCATGACCACCTTGGCTTCCTGGGCCGGCGTGATGCCGCGCTCCCGCTCGATGGCACGAATGGTCTTGAGCGCCGTCTGCCCGTCCATCTCCGGCATCATGATGTCCATGCAGATCAGGTCGTAGCGATTGTCGTCCTCGAGGGACTGACTGAAGGCCTCGACGGCCTCAAGCCCGTTGACCGCGATGTCGACCTCGCCATAGGGGCCGAGAATTTTCTGGAGGATCTTCCGACTCGTAAAGTCGTCCTCGACTACCAACACTCGCATCGCCGCCTCCTCAACCGTACTGCCCGTAATAAACATGTGCTGAAGTGGCCTCGCGGACAAATGACGCGAAGAAGCCTAGTGGTCTTTTGTAGGCGCAAAGCGCGGGGAAAGCAATGCGTCGGGACATTAATCCTGCGGTCAACCGCTCCCCCGCCCCGTCCATGGGCCGGCGCGTCTTGCAACACGGCCCGATCCCGCGTAAGTCGCATGCGATGCGCAATCGGCGCCATGGAGCAACCGCATGTTTTTTTTGAATGCCTTGGCAATCCAAGCCGCCAGCAAGGTGGAACCAAGCTGGCACAAGACCTGGCCTTTCGGCCCCGGCCTCGAGGAAGGCTTTTTCTCGGTCATCCTCAAAGGGATTTTCATCCTGGCCATCCTCGGCGGCATGGCCTGGCTGTTGCGCTACCTTTTCGGCCCCGGCGGCCCCCTGCGCGACAAGGAATTCGACGAACCGGACCCGGAAGACCCGGCAAACCAGGACAAGGATCGGCGCGAACAATGATCACGGCCATTCGCGCCTGGTTCGAGGCCTTTGTCGACGCGTACCGCCAGGGAACACCCGACCACGACGCCCACCTGGATCTCAAGCGCACCCACAGCCTGCGCGTCATGGACGAGGCCAAGGCCCAGGCCGAAGCGTTGGATTTGTCCGGGAGGTTGCGCGAACTGGCCGTCATCACGGGGCTTTTGCACGATACCGGCCGTTTCCCCCAATACCGGCGTTTTCACACCTTCCGCGACGCCGACAGCGCCAACCACGCCATCCTCGGCACCATCGCCCTGGCCCGCGAAAAGGCCCTGGCCGACCTGGACCAACGGTCCCGAACCCTTGTGCGCACGGCCATCATCTGCCACAATAAACGAGCCATTCCGGCGCGCGTCGCCTCCGGTGCGGATGCCGACGCCCTGGCCCTGGTCCGCATCGTGCGCGACGCCGACAAGCTCGACATCGTCCGGGTCATGCTCGAACATTTTCAAGCCCCGAAGGAAAAGGACGCCGTGGTGTTCCTGGGGCTGCCCGACATCCCGGACGCCTACAACCCCGTCTTCCTCGAAGACATCGAAGCCGGCCGGATCGGAAACTATTACGCCATGGGCTCCACCAACGACTTCGCCCTGCTGCTTTTAAGCTGGATCAACGACATGAACTTCGCCCGAACGCGGCGCGAATTCTTCACCCGCGGCCTCGTTGCCGGCCTTTTCGACGCGCTGCCGGACCTGCCCGACCTTCTCGCCTTCAAGACACGCTACCACGATCGGTTCGCCCCATGCGAAACGGTATCCCCCTGACGAACGGAGGCGCCATGGACTTCTCCCCGATCCTCTTCGATACCGTCGTCATCGTCAGCGGCAACGAGGAAAACGTCCGACGCGACCGGCGCTCCCTGGCCCCCTTCCGCCCCCGGTGCGTGGAACAGTTCGCCTCCGGGGAAAAAGCCCTGGACTTCCTCGCCGCCAACCGCGCCGACGTCGTGCTCCTCGACAGCCAGCTCGACGACATGGACGGCACCCAGTTCCTGCGCGCCAGCCACCGCGACCGACGCCTCAAGGACGTGCCCATCGTCATGGTCACCTCCCAAAGCCAGCGCGACAAGGTTCTCGACGCCATCGCCGTGGGCTGCGCCGGCTACATCCTGCGCCCCTACTCCGAGGAGACCTTCCGCAAACACGTGCTGCGCGGCTGCCAGGTCGAACGCGTCACCGAAATCGAACGCCAGCAGATCGAAGACGCCCGCGAAATGGTGGCCATGGGCAACTTCGACGACGCCATCGAAGCCTTCGAGGAAATCATCACCGAACAAAACATGGCCCAGAAATATTACGACATGGGCTGCCGCTGTCTGGTGCGCCAGAAATACGGCCAGGCCATCATCGCCTTCAAAAAGGCCATCAAGATAAACGACCTTTTCGCCGAAGCCTACAAAGGCCTGGCCGACGCCTACAAAGGCAAGGGAGACCTGGACGAATTCAAGCGCAACCTGCAAAAGGCCGCCGAAATCCACGCCCAGTTCAACCACATGGAAGAGACCAAGGAACTGTTCATCGAGATCCTCAAATACGACCCCAACACCCCAAACCCCTTCAACTCCCTCGGCGTCAAGCTGCGCAAGAGCGGCGACCTCGCCGGCGCCCTGCACGCCTACAAGCAGGCCCTTTCCCTCACGCCAAGCGACGAAAATATCCACTTCAACATGTCCAAGGCCTTCTACTTCATGGGCAATACCGAGGACGCCAAGCTTTGCGTCGAAAAGGCCCTGGACAGCAGCCCCGGATTCGAGGAAGGCCGCAAACTCTACCGCAAACTTTTTGGCCGCGAATACCCCCGCGCCGCCCCCCCGGCCCCACCACCGGACGATCGGCAACAGGCGGCGGAATCGCTACGCGACGACTAGCGGGGAGCGGCGCGGGGCTCTGCCCCGGACCCCGCCGGGAGGCCACAGGCCCCCCGGGCCCCCCATCCGGTGTGCTTTGGTCGGGCGGGAGGCTGGGTTGGCTGGCGGAAAGACGGAGAGTGGAGAAGATGCAGGCGGAATTTGTCGGGACGGTGCATGCCGCTTCGCGACAAGCTCGTCCCAAGCAAATTCCGCCTGCACCACGCCGGTCGCCCCTGCGGGGCGACATTCGGAGAACATCTCTTCTTAAAATGCGGCGCTTCGCCGCTGGCGCGGTTGTTGCCGCAATCGTGTCCGGCGTCGAGGCGCTTACGCGCCTCGTGCCGCCGGGCCGATTGCGGCAACAAGATCATCCCAACCCGCACCACCCAACTCCCCATCCACCCGTCATCCCAACCCGGTAAAAGGGGGTCCGGGGGACATCAAGTCCCCCGGCGGGGTGCAGGGGCAGAGCCCCTGCCCTCTCCCTGTCCTCTCCATCCCGCTGTCATCCAGCTGCCTTGCCGCTCAAATCCCCCCGCCGTCGCAACTGACGCCGCCGCCCGGTCCCTGCTGGACCAGGCGCGAATAGGGGGGCACGTCGCGGGTGACCCAAACGTTGCCGCCGACCACCGAGCCTTTGCCGATGGTGATGCGGCCAAGCACGGTGGCCCCGGAGTAGATGACCACGTCGTCTTCCACGACCGGGTGGCGCGCGATGCCTTTGACGAGCATTCCCTCCTCGTCCTTGGGAAAGCTTTTCGCTCCAAGGGTCACGCCCTGGTACAGGCGCACGTTGTCGCCGATGATGCAGGTTTCCCCGATGACCGTACCGGTGCCGTGGTCGATGAAAAACCGCCGGCCGATGGTGGCGCCGGGGTGGATGTCGATGCCTGTGGCGGAATGGGCCATTTCGGTAATGATGCGGGGGATGAGGTCCACGCCGAGCAGGTGCAGCTCATGGGCCACGCGGTGGTGGGTGAGCGCGGTGAGGCTCGGGTAGCAGAAGATGGTTTCCCCGGGCGAACGCGAGGCCGGGTCGCCTTCGTAGGCGGCCTGGGCGTCCTCGGCCAGGGCCTCGCGGATTTCCGGCAGGCGCATGAGAAAGTCGCCGGCCAGCCGCCGGGCCTTTTCCTCGCATTCCTGGCAGTCGCCCGTGCCGTCGAGGTCGCAAAAGAAGCAGAAGCCCCGGCGCACCTGGTCGGTGAGCAGCCGGAAGATGGCGTCGAGGTTGGCTCCGATGTGAAAGCGCATGTTTTCCGGGGTGATGTCGGAATGGCCGAAATAGCCCGGAAAGATGACGGCCCGCAGGCGTTCCATGAGTTCGGCCAGGGTTTTGATGGCCGGCATGGGCTCGTCGTGCAGGGGCCGGTGGTAGACCGTGCGGTAGGAGGCTTCCTCGCACAGCATCTCGGCCACCCACTCCACGGGCGAGGGTTTACGGCGCGGCGGCTGGGTGATGGGACTCACGGCGATCAGGCCTCCTCGGCGAAAAGCGACGTGGACAGGTAGCGTTCGCCGGTGTCGCACACCACGAACACGACGATCTTGCCGGCGTTTTCCGGACGCTTGGCGATGGTGATCGCCGCATGGGCGTTGGCTCCGGAAGAAATGCCGCACAGGATGCCCTCTTCGCGCATGAGGCGTTTGGCCGTGGTCATGGCCGCCTCGTTTTCCACGGGGAAGAGCTCGTCGACCACGCCCATGTCCAGCACTTCGGGCACGAATCCGGCCCCGATGCCCTGGATGGCGTGCAGTCCGGGTTTGCCGCCGGAAAGCACGGGCGAGGAGGCGGGTTCCACGGCCACGGCCCGAACCAACGGTTTGCGCTCCTTGAGCGCCCTGGCCACGCCCGTCAGCGTCCCGCCGGTGCCCACGCCGGCCACGAAAATATCCACCAGCCCGTCCGTGTCCTCCCAGATCTCGACGCCGGTCGTCCGGTAATGGGCCTCGGGGTTGGCCGGGTTGGAAAACTGCATGGGCATGAAGGCGTCGGGCAGATCGGCCACGAGCTCTTCGGCCCGGGTCACGGCCCCGCGCATGCCCTGGGCCGCCGGGGTCAGCACCAGCTCGGCCCCGAATCCGCGCAAAAGCGCCCGGCGTTCCACGCTCATGGACTCCGGCATGGTCAGGACGAGCTTATAGCCGCGAACGGCGCACATAAAGGCCAGTCCGACGCCGGTGTTGCCCGAGGTGGGCTCGACGATGACCGTGCCGGGGCGCACGCGGCCGTCGCGCTCGGCGGCCAGGATCATGGCCACGCCGATGCGGTCCTTGACCGAAGAACAGGGGTTGAACGATTCCAGCTTGGCGGCCACCCGGGCCACGCAGCCCTCGGCCAGCCGGGTCAGCCAGACCATGGGGGTATGGCCCGTCAGTTGCGTCATATCGTCGGCAACGCGCATAGGTATCCTCCTTTTCGACCGCTGCCGCGGCAGCGGATGCAAGCCCTGTCGATTGTGGAGCACTCCCGCTGCTTAGGCAAGCCGTCCGGCGCAAAAAAGTCGGGTCGCCAACGACCGGGCGGACCCCCGCATTTTTTCGTGGACGCCGGGAGCCGTTCGCGCGACAAGGGCTCCGTCGCCCGTCCCGGGCCAACCCACCCGCCGCGCCTTTGAGCCGGCAATCGCGGAACCGCCATGCACTTCAAACCCGTATTTTATGTTTGCCTCATCCTCGCCGCCTTGACGGCGGGGCTTTTCTTTTCCTCGCTGCAACCGGCCAGGCGCGTCGATGCCTGGAACTCGGATCTGTGGCACGTCCTCGCCGGCAAGCGCCACGAGCCCACGCGAGTGGCCGTGGCCCTGCTCGACGACGAGGCCCTCGCCGCCGAACCGGACCGACCGCTGGTCTTCTGGGGACCGCTGTACGCCAAGATCCTGGCCACGCTGCACAAGGTGGGCGTGGCGGCCATCGGCCTGGACATTCAGCCGGCCCTTTCCCCTGTCACCTGGATGGACATCATCGGCTCCGATGCCAGCCGCGACTTCGACCGCGACTTCATGTTGGAGCTGGCCAAGGGCAAGGTCATCCTGGCCGCCAGCGTCTCCAACGAATCCGGCGAACCGGCCTTCAGCCTGCCGGCGGCCGATTACCTGATCGCCCTGCCCGGGCACGAGGCGGATCTGGGGCTCACCAACGTGCCGCTCGACCGCGACGGCGTGGTGCGCCGCTTCGCCCCGGCGCTCTATTCCAAGGGGGAGCCCAGGCTGTCCTTCGCCGCCGCCCTGGCCCAAAAGGCCGATCCCAAGGCCCCGGGACTGGCCGACATCGACACGCCGGCCGCCCTGGCCCCGCGGCCCATCGTCTTTTCCGGCCCGCCCGAGACCTTCAGGCACATAAGCTTCGCCAGACTCCTGGCCAAGGACGCAGCCGACGATCCCGAAGTGAAGGCGCTGGCCGGCAAGGTGGTCATCCTCGGCATCGACATCCACGGCGCCCACGACCGGCTGGCCTCGCCCTACTCCCTGCCGCTTTTCGGCGCGCCCAAGGAATTCATGCCCGGCCCGGAAATCCACGCCAACATCGTGGAGGCACTTTTGACCGGCCGCAGCCTGAAGCCCATCGGGCATGTCACGGCGTCCGTCCTCTGGCTGCCCTTCCTGGCCCTTTGCGCCCTGGCCTGCGCCAGACTCGGCCCCGGGCGGTCGGTGCTGGCGACCATGGGCTGCGGCCTGGCCTCCTTCGGCCTGGGCTACGGCCTGTTTCGCACCGGCTGGCTTCTGCCCCTGGCCGGGCTCGATGTCGGCCTGACGCTCACCTGGGCCGGGGCCAACGCCGTGCGCCTGACGCGAGGCGAACGCGAAAAGGCCCACATTCGCCACGCCTTCGGCAGATACGTGTCCGAGGCGGCCATCGCCGGCATCCTCAAAAGCGGCCAGCCGCCAGCCCTTGGCGGATCGCTGGCCACGGTCACCATCCTTTTCTCCGACATCCGCAATTTCACGACCTTGAGCGAGAAGCTCTCGGCGCAGGAAGTCGTCGAACTGTTAAACGCCTACTTCTCCAAGGTCTGCGACATCATCCTGGCCCACGGCGGCATGATCGACAAATTCATCGGCGACGCGGTCATGGCCGTTTTCGGCGCGCCCCTGGCCGATCCCGGCCACGCCCGGCAGGCCTTGGCCACGGCGCTCGGCATGGTGGAAGCGGCCCGGGAATTCCAGGGCTGGATGCGGCAGCGCTTCCCCAAACTGGGCGACTGGGAATTTCATATCGGCGTGGGGCTGCACAGCGGCCCGGCCGTCGTCGGCAACATCGGCTCACGCCAGCGTCTCGATTTCACGGTCATCGGCGACACCGTCAACACCGCCTCGCGCCTGGAAGGCTTCACCAAGGTCATGGGCTGCCCGGTGGTGGCCAGCCGCACCACGGTCGAGCTGGCCGGCCCCGGCATCTTGACGGGACGTGCCGAGCAGGCCCAAGTGAAAGGCAAGAGCGAACCCGTGCCGGCCCTGGAAATCCTCGGGCTGGCCGACCAATAAAAAGGAGCGATCCATGCGTCGCCGTACACTCCTGATTACCGCACTGCTGCTGGCGGCCCTGTGCACGTCGGTCTCGGCCGAAGCGCCCCGCCTGGTGTGCCTCGTTTCCGCCTTGAACGGCCAGACCACCCTGTCGCCCGTCGACGGGCCGAAAAAACCACTGGAAGTCTTCACCCGGCTGCGCGAAGGCGAAAGGCTCGACCTGCCGCGCGGCGCGGAAGTCCAGCTCGCCTTCCTGCAAAAAGGCGTGCGCGAAACCTGGACCGGCCCGGCCCAGGTGGTCATTACCGCCGACGGCGGCCAAAGCGCCGACAGCGACACCCCGCCCGTCATCGACAAGCTGCCGCTGCGCACCAAGCCCGCCGGCGGCCAGGCCTCGTCCATCCTGACCCAGGCCGGCGAACAGGCCACAGCCCAGGTACGCACCCGCGATGTCGCCGTGCCCGAGGACAAAACCTTGAGCGACGACGAACGCGCCGACCTGGACGCCGTCGAAAAACAAGTGGCCCAAATGCGCGCCACCGCCGCCCCCGGCGATATGGAGCCGGATATCGTGCTGCTCGAAGAACTCGCCCGCCTGGGCCAGAAACGCCGCCTCACCGAGGAACTGCGCCGCCTGCGCGAAGCGCACCCCGACAACCAGACCTTGGCGCATTGGGAGGTGGAGTAGGAAAGGCGGAAGTGGGGGGCGGGAACCCCCTTTT
>NZ_JBLODY010000118.1:0-8394 GCF_047785625.1 Solidesulfovibrio sp. C21 | reverse complement strand
GGTGGGGGTCCGGGGGAGGGAACCCCTTTTTTCAAAAAGGGGTTCCCTCCCCCGGCTCTTCCAACAGCATACTATGTACACGACACAGCGACGCATCATTCTGGCCTCGACGTCACCACGCCGGCGGGAGTTGCTTGATTTGGCCGGGGTACCGTTTTCGGTCATTCCGAGTCCGGCCGAGGAGCCCGAGCCGGACATGGGCGAGTTACCGTCGGCCTATGCCGCGCGCATGGCCCGGCTCAAGGCCGCGCCTGTGGCCCGGGAGCATCCGGAAGCGGCGGTCATCGGCGCGGATTCGGTGGTGGCCGTGGGGAATGTGATATTGGGCAAGCCGCGCGATGCGGCCGACGCCGAACGCATGTTGGGGCTGCTCTCGGGCCGCACGCATCAGGTGGTGACCGGCTGCGCGATTTTCGGCTGTGGCCCGGAGCCGGAGATATTCACCGTGTCCACGGACGTGGCCATGGCGGCGCTTTCCAATGTGGCCATCGCCGCCTACGTGGCGACCGGCGAGCCCATGGACAAGGCCGGGGCCTATGCCATCCAGGGCAAGGCCGCGGCATTCGTCACCGCGATCAATGGCTCGTACACAAATGTAGTCGGGCTGCCGCTGGCGGAGGTGGTGGAAGCCTTACGGAGCTGGGGTGTCATCGTTCCACGGAGAGGCTGAAAAAACGTAGCTTCGCAGAATGTTCCACGAACCGGCACGGTGGTCGATTACCGCTCGGACATTGCCAGCTTGATTCCAAGAGAAACGAGCACGAGCCCGAGAACCCGGTCCAGCCAAAGTCTGAGGGAATGGCTTTGGCGCAATCTTTCCGCGACCCTGTCGCTGAGGAGGATTATCGGAGGCTCCACAAACACGGCGACGGCAATAATCAGGACGCCGTGGATCATGAGTTGCGCCCAGACGGGACCCGCGCCGCCCACGACGAACTGGGGCAGAAAAGCCAGAAAAAAGGTGGCGACTTTCGGATTCAGCAAATCAATAAAAACGCCTTGCCGAAACACGGCGCCGATACTTTTGGGCTTGGCTTTCTTGTCTATGAGCAGCGAACCACCGTCGGAACGAAGGGCGTGCAAGCCGAGCCAGAGTAAATAGGCGACGCCTACCCACTTGACGATGGAAAAGGCCGTGGCGGAAGTGGCGACGATCGCCGTGAGCCCCAATGCGGCCAGCAGGACGTGGCAGAACGCTCCTGTCCAGATGCCAAGCATCGCGGCGGTCCCGGCTTTTTTTCCGCCTTTCACCGTATGGCTCAAAATAAAGGCCATATCCGGGCCTGGAGAAATATTCAGCAAAAAAGCGGCGAGAAAAAACGCCGACCAATGGCCGAGAGAATAGTCAAACATTGCATGCGTCCTACACAAGTTATGGGGAAATTTATCACATACTTTTCCATTCCAAATTTGTCAAATCAGAGAGGATGCCATCAGAAGGTCCCACTTACTATCCGGGGTTGAGGCAAAGCCGAGGCCCCTTTTTCTTGGTCCATGGGGGAGCCGGATTCGCATCGCCGAGGACACCGGCAACGCCGGAAAACGCTTGCCGAGCGCGCGGGCAGAAAATGCCCCGGCAGCTCCCCCCCCGACTCCCCTCAAAAAGCATTTCTGAAGCGGGCTGACGCCATCTACCATATGCCGGGAAACAAGCGATATTTTACCGTCGCGGCATATTCGGCGTAACCGTCCAATTCGCTCCGGAGCATTTTATCCTCAAGGCCTGTGCGCACAATCGTGACGCCGACGGCAAGGCAGCTCGGGATCAAGGCATAGAGCGAACCGATAATCAAGGCATCCGACACGCTGGCGAAGATCATTGCGACATAGCCGGGATGTCGCACATACGCATATGGGCCAGAGCAAATGACTCTGTGTCCTCGATCCGTCTGAATTCGAGAAGTCCCTTCGAAAAATTTATTTATCAGCATCGCCCAGTAGAAGATAATGAAAAAAAGGAAATAGCACACAACCCCAAGGCCCATGCTCTGCAAATCGGACCAGTGGTATCTCCCGACATCCAATCCTGCCGTAAGCGGAATCGCCAACAGCAACAGCAAGAAATAGATCATCAAGATCGCTTTATCCCAACCTTTCGTTCCCTGTCTGGCCGACGCTCTCTGATTCGCCAGTTCAGGCGCGAAGCGATACATGAGCAACGCCCCCAGCGCCGCTCCGACAAGATGGATTCCAAAAGCAAGCCACGCCCTTGGAACATCCAATCTTCCCGCAGCGATAAAGAATACGATCATCATGAATAAGATCCAACAAAACGGAGCCAGAAGATATTTTACACCTTCTTTGGTCAACTGCTGTTGCATACGCTCTTTTCCTCCCAAATCGTTCAGGCCAAGTCCCTTGCCCATACCTTCAGCAATACACAAATAATATTTATATTCAAGAGAGTTTCCAGCTTGACAGTGGCAACACAACATGGATAGGATACTATAAAATTGATATGCATAGGACCATGAAGTATCCAAGAGCGGATGCCCCCAGAAATTCCCACTCAAGCCCCACAAACTGCGTGTCACAGGGGCACCCGCAAGAGGGCAAGGCCGCTACAGAGAGACCTCTTCGATAAACGTCGCGGGACTGCCCCCTTGGCGAATCCGCAGCAATGCCAGGTACATTGAATTGTTATTGCTCTGAAAGAGTACTCGCTTATCCAACGGAACGATTCTGAACCATCCGCTTCAAGAGCATGCGCATGAACATGGAACATCCCGACAAAACAGATTATCCAGAATTACTGGAAGTATGGGAAGCTTCCGTTCGAGCGACGCATGATTTCTTGAAAGATGAGGATATCGCCTTTTTAAGGCCGTTGATCCTTGAGCAATATTTCGATGCTGTAGAATTACGATGCGTAAGAAGCGAGGGAGGCAACATTCTTGGCTTCTGTGGAGTCTCCGAGAGGAAACTTGAAATGCTCTTTGTGTTGCCCCAAAATAGGGGGCAAGGCATCGGCTTTTCTCTATGCAGGCATGCCATCGAAAGCATGGATGTTGCATACGTGGATGTCAATGAGCAAAATCCGCAGGCAATTGGATTTTATAAGCACCTTGGCTTTCGAAGCATCGGGCATTCACCGGTCGACGGCCAGGGGAAACCTTTCCCCTTGGTGCATATGACGCTGGATTAAATCTTATTGAAGGTGCCAGCATACACCGTTCAGTGTAAAAATTTCCATGCCCCTCCTTCTGGGAAAGGCTTCCAATCCAGTCTACAACTCCATACAAACGCTCTACTTTCCTATTTTAAGGACATAAAATGCAATTACAATCTATACATGATTGTTCCGGCGTTGACTGGCAAGCCGTTGCGGATATTCTAAAATGCGTCGGCATGGCCTACTATGCGCCGGAAGTCCATGCCAAGGCGTTTACAGCGAGTCACACGACCGTGTTTATTTACGATGCGGAAAGGCTGATCGGATTTGGTCGGACGATTTCCGATGGGGCCTATCAGGCCGCAATATATGACTGCGCGGTCCTGCCGGAATACCAGGGGCAGAAAATCGGCGCCATGATCATGCGATCCCTTCTGGACGCCGTTGCCGGGTGCAATGTCATTCTTTATGCCGCCCCCGGGAAAGAAGGCTTTTATCGAAAACAGGGCTTCAGCAACATGCGGACAGGCATGGCAAAGTTTGTAAAGGCCGAGGCCATGCGGGAAAAAGGATTCACCGAATAAAGCGTATCCGGCAATTTTCCCTCCTGGCAAAGGCGGATCGATGCACAGCGCATGCGTTTAGTGTCCGACCGCCATACGCACGGGAAAACCGGCCTTGTTCCTGCCGGGCCGGGCGCGGACGGCCTACCGGCGCGCGGCGGCCAGACTGCGCAGCGTCACCGCGCCGACAACCACCATACCGCCGAGCATGGCCCATTTATCGGGCAATTCGCCGTAGCCCAAGGCGACGAATACCGGGTTGAAAATCGGCTCCAGGGTCATGATGCAAATCGCGGTCAGGGCCCGCAACCGCTTGATGCACCAGACGTAAAGCGCCAGCGACAGCCCCTGCTGCACGATGCCGAGATAGGACAGCCCCAAAAGCGCCTCCCCGGAAAGCGGCAGTTCGCGCACCAGAAAAGGCAAACCTACGGCGGCGGTCAGCAGATGGCCGGCAATGACCGCCGAAACCGGCGATCCGGCCCGACCGGCCCGCATGCCGAGGGTGAAAACGGCATAGGACAGCCCCGTGCCCACGGCCAGCACGTTGCCCCAGAACCCTTGCGGCGACAGCCTGTCCAGGAAAAAAAGCGCCATGCCCCCGACCGTGACCGCGACAAAGGCCCAGTCCGCCGGGCGCGTGCGTTCGCCGAGCACCGCCGGAGCCAAAAGCGCCACGTAGACCGGGGCGGTGTAGGCGAGCAGGATGGCGTTGGCGGCGGTGGTCAGCCGGGTGGCGACCACGTTGGTTATAAGCAGACCGGCATAGCCCAGGGCCGCGCTCACAAAGGGCTTTGTCGGACGAAAATCGAGCCTGCCCCGGAAAAGCGCCAAAAGCAGCAGCGCGGCGAGCAGACTGCGTCCGCCCGTAACCGCCATGGGAGGCATGGGAACGAGCTTGATGGCAAGGCCCCCGGTACTCCACAAAAGCGCCGTGACGGCCATAAGCCCGGCGGCAGCCCGTCCCTGGCCGGCCAGCGTATCGGAAGCCGCCCCCTGCGTCGGGCCGGGATTGCCGTTTGCGGATGTTGCGCGTAACATGTCGGTATAATGGATCAAAAGCATGCTGCCGTAAACAGCTAAACGCCCCCCGCCATGTACGAAGCCGAAATCAAATTCATCGCCCCGCCCGGGTTCCGGCTGCCGGGAACGCGTCTGGCCGACGCGGTCTATCGTGACGTGTATTTCGATACGCCCGACGGGACGTTTTACGCCTCGGGCCGGGAGCTGCGGTTGCGACAGGCGGACGGCCAGACGCTTTTCACCTGCAAGAATCCTCCCTTCGACATGGCCACGGCCTCCAAGGAAGAGCTGGAGACGACTGTTGCCGACGCCCGGGCCATGGCGGCCATTCTTGCCGGCCTGGGGTTCGTGCGGCGCATGGCCTACGTCAAACAGTGCCGACGCTCCCGGGTCGTGCATGACGGCCTCGCCCTGGAGCTCACCCGGGTCACGGTGGATTTCGCCGACGAGACGTTCGTCGAGATCGAACATCAGGCCCCGGACCGCGCCTCCGGGCTGGCCGCCCTGCCCGTCATCCGGGCCTACGGCGCATCCCTTGGCCTCAGGCGGGAGTGTCCCCGCGCGTATACGGACCTCTTCCTGGATGCCCGACACCGGAACAGGACGGAGCCACTCCCATGCTAGAGCCGCTTTCGCCCCTTGCCGCCTACCTCGCCCCGTCCGCCTGGATCGACAGCGACCATCCGGCCGTCGCGGCCAAGGCCGCCGCACTCGCCGCCGGACGGGTCACGGACGCCGCCATGACCGAAGCCGCCTTCGTCTTCGTGCGCGACGCCATCCGGCACAGCGCCGACTACCGCCAAAATCCCGTCACCCGCGCCGCCTCCGAGGTTCTCGCCCATGGCACGGGCTATTGCTACGCCAAGGCCCACCTGCTGGTCGCCCTGCTGCGGGCAAGCGGCATCCCGGCCGGACTGTGCTACCAGCGTCTCGTGCTCGATCCCGGCAATGACGCCACGCGCTACTGCCTCCATTGCCTTGCCGCCGTGCGCCTCAAGGATTGGGGCTGGTACCGGATCGATCCGCGCGGCAACAAAGCCGGCGTCGACGCCCGGTTCACGCCACCGACGGAACGGTTGGCCTTTCCCGTGACGGCTCCCGGCGAGGTCGACCTGCCCGGCATCCACGCCGCACCATTGCCCGTGGTCATGGAGGCCCTGACGCGCCACACAACCTGGAACGCGCTCTACGACGCCCTGCCGGACGTATCGCTCTGACCCGCGGCAGTCACGACATCTCCCCATTTTGCAACACTTTTGTCATGCTTCCTTCCTTTTTGCAGCAAGTGTGACGCCGGTTGTACCATGTGTCGCAGCCACGGCATTTTCCCTAGAAAAATTCATTTGTAAAATCGGCCTGTTAAAAAAAGACATCAACTTTCTCCACGAGATTGGTGTACTTTGCACGGCTATTGCTTATAACAAGCGATAGCCCGGATCGGACCCTTGTCGGGCCGGGCCCAATTACTTCTAGGAGGTTGCCATGGAATCGGCTCTGACATTGCGCAAAACCGCTCCTCCCGAGTTGTCCGAACAAAGCCATGCCATTCACCGCGTCTCCGCCCTGGAAGTGGAAATCGGCCACGGGGCCATGTCCACCATGAAACGCGCCATGAAGGAAGTAGCGGCCCAGACGGGCGTCAGCTACGAAGACGTCATGCGCGGCTTAAGCGGCCATATGTACTGGGTCGCTTCCACGGGGGTGCTCGTCTGCGTCATCCCCCTGCCCGAAAACGACCTGTACCTGGAAATTCCCGAGGATTTCTGGCGCATCCGCGAATTGTCCCAGGCTACCCATTAAGACATGCGGGCGGGGAACCTTTTTTAAGAGGGTTCCCCGCCCGCGCTCCGCCCTCCTCAAAAATAGCAGCCTGTCGTTGGCGGCGCGGCCCCCCGCGCAGGGCCCGCTTTGCAAGTCCCCACTCCGGCTTGCCCCATGGCCGCTTTTCCGGCATGTTCGGGCAGTCCTTCCGTCTTGCGCGTCCCGACGCGCCATGCGGACAACCATGATTTCGCCGGAACGCGCCATGCCCCCCCACACTCCCAATTTTCCCAAGGCCCTGTTCGAGGAGCTGGAAACCGACAAGCTCCAGCGTCGTTTTCTGGAAGCGCTGGTGGAATTCCAGAACGTCGAGCGCGGTTCGCTTTGGATCAAGCGCGAGGACGGCTACCAGTGCATCGAGGCCATCGGCGGCGGCCAAAGCGAACAACTCGTGGGCTTTGTCGTGCCCAAGGACAAGCCGAGCATCGTCGGCTGGGCCATCGAAAACGGCCGCATGACCATCGCCGAGCCGGGCAAGGACAAACGCCATTTCAAGGACGCGGAATCGGGGCTGGACGTCAAATCCACGCTCATTCTCTGCTTTCCGCTGGTACTCAAGAACGGCGATGTCTACGGCGCTGTCGAGATCATCGACACGGCCCACGGCGGCAGCCGGCTGAACCTGGGCAAAGAATACCTGGAGCTTCTGGAAGAATTCGTGGCCATCGGCTCCATCGCCCTGGGCAACGCCCTGGCCTTCGCCGACCAGAAAAACGAAGCCCAGAAACTCAAAAAGCTCCTGGGCGGCATCAAGGGCGAAACCCCGCTCGTCGGCAAAAGCCCGGCCTTTCGCGCGGCCTTGGAAGCGGCCAAAAACTACTCGCGCACCGATTTTCCGGTGCTTATCACCGGCGAGTCCGGCACGGGCAAAGAGCTTTTCGCCCGGGATATTCACGCCCAAAGCGCCCGCAAGGACAAGCCGTTCCTGGTCCAAAACGTGTCGGCCATCCCCGACGCCCTGCTCGAATCGGAACTTTTCGGCTACAAGAAAGGTGCCTTCACCGGCGCGGACAAGGACAAGATCGGGCTTTTCGAGGCGGCGGACGGTGGCACGGTCTTCCTCGACGAGATCGGCGACATGCCGCTTTCCCTGCAGGCCCGCATCCTGCGCGTGCTCCAGGAAAACGAGGTCAAACCCCTTGGCGACGCCAAGACCCGCACCGTGGACGTGCGCGTCATCTCCGCCACCAACCGGGACCTCACCCGGGCCATCGCCGAAGGGACCTTCCGCGAGGACCTCTTTTACCGCTTGAACGTCCTGCCGCTCAAACTGCCGCCCCTGCGCGAACGGCCCGAGGACATCCCGGAACTGCTGGACTATTTCCTGGCCCGCGACGCCGGTCGGCTGTGCATTCCGCAAAAGGCCCTCTCGCGCGACGCCTTGGCCGCCCTCAAGCGCCGCAACTTCCAGGGCAACGTCCGGGAGATGGAAAACCTGGTGCGCTACCTGCTCGCCACCGTTTCCGGCCCGGTCATCGAGGCCGGCGACATCCCGCCGCCCCACGAGATCGGCCAGCACCGCGACACCATGCCCGCCGCGCCCGAGTCGGCCATAGCCAACGCCCCCAGCCTCGACCTGACGGACTATACCTGGGAAGCCCTCGAGCGGACCTACGCCCTGGCGCTGCTTGAAAAACACAAATGGAACGTGACCAAGGCCGCCCGGGCCGCCGGCGTCAACCGCTCCACCTTCGACTCCCGCCTGCGCAAGCTCGGCATTAGCAAGGAGTAAAGAGACTGGGGGGAAACTTTTCTGTAGAAAAGTTTCCCCCCAGGCCCCCTTTCCAAAGACTTTTACCGGCAATAGCCTGTCACCGTTAAAAGTTTTTGGGAAGGGAGAGCGCGAGAGGGGAACCCTTTTTTCAAAAAGGGTTC
>NZ_JBLODY010000117.1:0-8486 GCF_047785625.1 Solidesulfovibrio sp. C21 | reverse complement strand
AAAAACCCCCCCCCCCCCGCGCCCCCCCGCGCCCCCTCCCGCAAAAACTTTCAAAGGGGGGACGAGGGGGGAGATCCGATTTCTTCAACGAACGCGCCCCGGAGAGACAGCCATTGTGCGGTCTTTCCGGGGCGCTTGACGTTTCCAAAAGGAAGAAGCTTTAGGAAAGGGAGAGCGCGAGAGGGGAGAACCCTTTTGAAAGGGTTTCCCCTCTCGCACCTTCTTCTCTCTTCTTCCTAAGGTCCGATGTAGACCGGCGGCAGGTAGACGCGGATGCCCGGAGCCGGGCGCGGCGCGGGCCGGCAGGCGCCGGCGCGCCAGAAGGTCCCGGGCGGGCAGGCCGGATAGACCGGAGCCGGGTAGACCGGGACCGGGTAGACCGGGGCCGGATAATACGCCGGCGGCGGCGGCGGGTAATAGGGCAGGGGCATACAGCCGCGCGGACCGTCCCAGAAGTAGCCCGGCGGACAGGGCGGACGAGCCTCGGCATTTTGCGCCACGGCCACGGCCGCCAGCATGAAGCCGGCGAGCAGGCACAGACACAAAGCTTTTTTCATAACCTCTCCTCGGTTCGTGGCGCGCCCGGTCGCGGGGGCCGGAATCCCCGGCCCGAAGCTTCCCGGATGACGACGCCGCACGAAACGCATTTCGACGTCTGCTTCTTGGCACAACACCCGGGGATTGGCAAGAAGTCGCCGTCACGGGGCCTCGCCGACCAGGCTGATGCGCCGGATGACCTCCCCGACCTGCTTCTGGAGTTCCTCGAACCGCTGCCGGTTTTTCGCGCCGCCGGAACGCACGTACACGGCCAGGGCTTCGATGGCCTGGCGCTGGACCTCGTAAAAGCCGATCAGCAGCGACAGGTCCTTTTGCTCCTGGGGGTCAAGCCGCGCCATGAGCCGTTCCTTGAAGGCGGCCAGGACCAGATCCGCGTACCGGGCTTCCCCGGCCAGCCGCCGCACCGTTTCCTCACGGGGCAACAGCCGCTTCTCGTAGCGGACGGCGATGCCTTGCAGGCTCTCGTGGCCGAGCGCCAACCCCTGCCCGGCCAGCATGCCGATGGTCTGCAAAAAGACGTCCCGGGACGGGTCGCGGTCGGTCTGCCCCCAACCCGGGGCGGCCAGCACAAGGAGCAAGGCCGCGACAAGCGGCGCGAGATAGCGTGGACGCAACATCGGCGACTCCTGGTTTTCCCGCAATGCTACCGGGTTGCCGGCAAAAGGAAAAGACGCCTTGCCCGGAGGTGCTGCCGACGTCGCTGGCCTCTCGGGGGCTGGCGCGATACAAGGCGGGGCGAAACGGGCATGGCCGCCTTCCGGCCGTTTCCCGCCGACATCGGAACTATCATGGAACCGACGCACCTCATCGTACTCGCCATAGCCGCCCTGTGCGGCGGCTTCACCCAGGGACTGGCTGGCTTCGGCTCGACCCTCGTCGCCCTGCCCATGCTGGCCCTGGTCATGGACCTGCGGGTGGCGACGCCGGTCTGCTGCCTGCTGGCCGTCGCCCTGAACATCATCCTGACCGGCAAACTGCGCGGCCATATTGTCTGGCCGGCCCTGGCCCTTCTGCTCGGGGCCTCGCTGCCCGGCATGGCCATCGGGGCCCATGCGCTGCGCTCCATCTCCGACGTCTTCCTCAAAGGGGCGCTGGGGCTGACGGTACTGGCCTTCGTGGCCCACGCCCTGGGCCGGCGCGAAACCGGTCTCCGGGCCGGCACGGGTCTCGGTTTGCTGGCAGGGTTCACGGCCGGCTGCATGGGCGCGGCCATCGGGATCAACGGGCCCCCGGTTGCGGCCTGGATCTCGAGCCAGGGCTATGACCGCAACGGCGTGCGGGCCACGCTCACCGCCTATTTCCTGCTGGCCGGCATCGGCGTGGTCAGCGCCCAGTATCTGGCCGGGCTGCTCAATCGGGAAGTCTGGACCCAGACCGCCGTGGCCACCCCGGCCCTGGTGCTCGGGCTGGGGGCCGGCATGGCCTGCTGCGGCCGCATCGGCGAGCGCGCCTTTTCCCGGGTGGTGCTCGGCGTGCTCGGGCTTTCCGGCGTGAGCCTCATCGCCCAGGCGTTCTGGAGCGCTTTTGCGCGTTGACCTTGGCTTGCCCGGCCAAAACGGGTAGGGTCCCGCCACCGAGGAGGACTCATGGCCACGCTTCCCATGCCCGACCGTGACGCGATGCCGTCCGACGCCCAGGCGGTCTACGACCGCATGGTGGCTTCCCGAGGCCGCATCGACGGCATGTACCGCACGCTGCTCAACCACCCGGCCCTGGCCGCCTACGTGTCCGACCTGGGCACGTATTTCCGGTTCGGCCCGAGCGTGTTGCCGGCACAGGTGCGCGAGCTGGTCATCCTCTGGACGGGCCGCAAATGCGGCGCGGCCTACGAATGGGTCAAACACGCCCCGGTGGCGCGCCAGGCGGGCATCCCCGAAGCGGTCCTCGAGGCCGTGCGCCAGGGCAGGCGGCCGACGGGACTTTCGCCCGTCCAGGCGGCGGCCCTTTCCGCCGCCGACGCGGCGTTTGCCCTGGCGAGCATCCCCCAGGCGACCCAGGACATCCTCGAAGCGGCCCTGACCCGCCAGGGGCTTATCGAAATCGTGGTGCTTTGCGGCTTTTACCGCCTCATCGCCGGCGTGCTGTTCGCCTTCGACGTCCCCCTGCCACAGGGGGCGCCGCAGCCCTTCTAACCCGGGTTCGCGCGCCGCCCAGACCTCAGGCTGCCCGCGAATCCAGCCTTGCCGCCAGCACCATGTTCGTCAGCATCAATCCGGCCACAGGCCAGCCTTTTGCCAGCCATCCGTCCCACGACGCCCCGGCCGCGCGGGACGTTCTCGACGCCTGCGCCCGGGCCTTTCCGGCCTGGCGCGACACGCCGTTGACCACACGCCTTAAGGCGCTCAACCGGCTGGCCGGACTGTTCGAAGCCCGCCTCGCCCCCCTGTCGCGGCTGGCCGTGCGGGAGATGGGCAAAATCCTGCCCGAAGCCGAGGCCGAGGTGCTGCGTTGCGCCCGGGCCTGCCGCTTCTACGCCAGACAGGCCCCGCGCTACCTGGCCGGGGAGGCGTTTCCCTCGGAAACGGGCCGGCGCATGGTGGTCCTCGAACCCCTGGGCGTCATTTTGGCCGTCATGCCCTGGAATTTTCCCTACTGGCAGATCATGCGCGCGGCCGCGCCCATCCTGGCCGCCGGCAACGTCCTGGTCGTCAAACCCGCGCCGAACGTCATGTGCGTGGCCGAAGCCCTGCGGGAGCTTTTCGAAGAAGCGGAATTCCCGGACGGCACCTTCCGACTGCTGCGGGTGGAGGAAGGGCTCGTGGCCGAGGCCATAGCCCATCCGGCCGTGCGCGGCGTGACGCTCACCGGCTCGGCCCGGGCCGGGGCGGCCGTCGGGGCGGCGGCCGGGGCGGCCATCAAGAAGGCGGTCATGGAGCTTGGAGGGTCCGATCCCTTCATCGTCCTGGCCGACGCCGTGCTGGAGGACTGCTGCACCGCCGCCGAGACGGCCCGGATGCGCGCCTGCGGCCAGGCCTGCATCGCGGCCAAACGCTTCATTGTCGAAGCCCCGCTCCAGGCGGCCTTCACCGACCGGCTGGCCAAACGCCTCGCCGCCCATGTCCCCGGCGATCCCCTGGATCCGGGCACCACCGTCGGTCCGCTGGCCCGGGAGGACCTGCTTAATAACCTCGACCGGCAGGTACGCGAATCCGTCGCGGCCGGGGCGCGGCTGCTCCTTGGCGGAAAAAGGCTTCCCAGGCCGGGCTATTTCTACGCGCCCACGCTTTTGGCCGATGTGCGCCCGGGGATGCCGGCTTTCGACGAGGAACTTTTCGGACCGGTCGCGGCCGTGGTGGAAGCCGCCGATGCCGAGGACGCCGTGCGGCTGGCCAATGCCTCGCCCTACGGCCTCGGGGCCAGCGTCTGGACCGCCGACACCGAACGCGGGCTGGCCATCGCCCGGCGCATCGAGGCCGGCATGGTGTCGGTCAATGCCGTGCCCCGCTCCGACTTCCGGCTGCCCTTTGGCGGCGTCAAGCGTTCGGGCTACGGCCGGGAGCTGTCCCGGTTCGGGCTTACGGAATTTTGCAACATAAAGACCCTGGTCGTGGAGGATGCCTGATGCTGGAGCCGGACGCCGAAACCACGCGCCAGATGGCGCAGCTCGAAGCGGAACTCGCCGCCCTGACCGAACAGCGCGATGCCATGGCCAAACGCGTCCGCGAACTCATGGACGCCGAGGACGTCAGGGCCGGCGTGTGCTACGCCCAGGAAATATTCGCGGCCAAGCAGGAAAAGCTCGCCCTGGACACGTCCGTCGACATCGCCCGCCGCCGCCGCAATCGTTTGCTGCTGGCGTAAGAGGGTGAAAAGGAGAAGATGCGAGAGGGGGACCTTTTTTGAAAAAAGGGTCCCCCTCTCGCGCTCTCCCCTCCAAAAAACTTTCAAGGGGGGGGAGAAGGAAGCGCCACCGGGACAAAGATTTGTACCCACCCCGCCCCACCGCGACAGCGCCCGGGCCTTCGCGCCACACCAGCCTTGCCGGCCGCTGCGGCCCCAATCTCAGCAACCATACGAAAAAACAGTATTTTTAAAATATGCTCGTCGCCGGGTACAAAATCCTGGTCCCCGAAAGCCTGACTCGGGCAAGGGGGTACAAGCATTTTTACCGTTAAGGCCCTCCGCAAGCGCGAAAATCGGCTTTCGACGGCAAGCCTTTTCCCATAACATACCGTTATACAAGGATTCTACACAAAGAGGCAGACTTTGGCACAGCAGTTGCTGTAGAGAAAATATCCTTCCTCCGAACAAGGATTTTTCAGAGAGCGGCTCCGGGATGGCGACCCGGAGCCGCTCTCTTGCGTTGGGGGCCTTTTCCCGGCCGGATTGCCCCCAAAAAAAACGCCGCCCCGAACGGGACGGCGCAAGCGTTCCATGGACAGACGCGATCAGTGAACCGGATTCTTGGTGCGGCAGGCGCGCTCCACGCCCCAGGCCTTGTCGTCGGTATCGGCCGGCACGAGGTTGGTGAGCATGCAGTCCAGGGCGGCCTGCGAATATTTTTCGCAGCCCGGCTCCTTGGGGTTTTGAAAACGGCATTTGCAGGCCCGACGCATGAGCATGCCGCCGTCTTGCGAAGCGGCGCGCTTGGCGTTGATCATGACGCACTCTGCATAATTTTTCGGGCCGAAGCCCTGGGCCGAGGCCGCGGCGGCCAACAGGAAAACCAGAGCCGGCACCCCAAGGATGCTGGACAGCAGTCGTCTCATGTTTCCTCCTATCTCTGTTTTGCAAGAGGGGGAAACCCCTTACCAAGGGCCCTCCGCACTCTTCTGTTCGCAATTGCCTGCCGATACGGATGTCGCGCAAGCAACGCCTCTTTACCATGAAAAGTTTCCCCAGTCCGTTTTTCCGCTACTGCGGCTCCCAGGGCGCAGTGAGATTCTTGTGCGTCGGCTTCGGGGCCGGCGCGGCGCTCTTTCCCTGTCCGCCCCGGCGATGTTCCACTTTCGGGGAGACCAGGGCCGCATCCCGGGACCGGGCGGCCTTGCCCCCATCCTTGGCGGCCGGCGGCAGCACCGCGCCAAGGGCCGGCAGTCCCAGCCCCTTGGCCGCCGCCCCGTTGGTCGGGTCGATGGAAAGCGCCCGTTCGTAGGCCCGCGTGGCCTCCAACTTCTTGCCGGCAAGGGTGGCGGCCAGCCCCTCGTCCTCGGCCAGACGTGAAAGAAAAAACCGGGCGCGGGACCGGTGCGGGTCCACGGCCAGGGCCTGCTCCCAGGCGCTTTTGGCCAAGTTGGGCTTGCCGAGCCGCCGGTAGACCAGCCCCACGAGTTCCAGCGTGGCGGCGTTTCGCGGCTCCAGCTCCAGGGCGGCTTCCAGGTCCAGCCGCGCGTTGGCCGGCGCGTCGAGCATCCAGTAGGCCAACCCGGCCAGATGCAGGGCCAACGGGTCCTTGGCGGGCGCACCCCGGAGCGCTTCGAACTGGCCCACGCCGTCGGCCACACGCCCAGCGGCCAAGGCGGCCAGCCCCAGCCCGACCGTGGCCCGGGGATTGCCCGGATCGGCGGTGAGCATGGCGGAAAACCGGCTTGCCGCCACAACCGGCTTCCCCTCGAGAAGATCCAGGCAGCCCAGGGTCCACAGGGCGAACAGGTCGTCGGCCCGGGCGGCCACGGCCGCTTCGAGCGTCCGGCGGGCCTTGTCCGGCTGGCCGGTCGCGGCCTGGGCCAGGGCCAGCCGGGCGCGGGCGTAGGGGTTTTCCGGATCCCCGGCCAGCACCTCGGCAAAGGCCTGGGCGGCCTGGGGAAAGCGGCCCCTGGCCAGGGATTCCGTACCGTAGAAAATCAGGTCGTCGCGACGCATGGCCGCGCCCGCCGGAATTTGCGACGCAAGCAGGCAGGCGGACACGAGGAAGGGAATGGCAAAACGCATGGCCGGGGCTTGGCAAAGCGAGGCGGGCCTGTCAAGGCCGGGTATGGCCGGCCGGAAAGCTTTGGTGTAGGAATCGTCCTTGGATGATTGCCCGGACAAGGAGGCCAGCCATGAATCCCGTTTCGGCCCTCGCGGCGGCCATGATCGCCCTGTCCCTCGTTGGAGCGGGCTGCGCCGCCCGAAACGAAGCCCCGCCCCAGCCCATGAAGACCTCCTACCCCTCCCCGGACTATCCGCCCCAAAACGACCAGATAACGCCGATGCCCGCGCCGCGTCCGACGACGGCCTCCCCGGCCGCGCCCGTTGGCCGTCCGCTGGCCGACCAGCCCAGGCCAAAAGTCGCCGCTCCCGCAGCCGGGCCCGCGCCGGCCGGAACCAGCCCCGCGCCCTGTCCCCGTGCGCCCGATCCGTCCCGGCTTTTTTCGGCCATGGACAAGGACCACAACGGCCGGGTGACCCTGGAAGAATGGCGCAATTTCCACAAAAACGAATTTCGCCGCCTGGATAAAAACGACGACGGCGTGCTCACCCGTGACGAAATGGCCGCACCGCCGCCCCCGTCACCCGGCGGCCCGCACCCGTACGCGAAACCGTCCCCTGGCCCCTATCCCCAATGATCCGTGTACAAGGAGCTGCCATGTCCTCGCCCGTAGTGCCCCTGCCGAAGGGGTTCAGCTTTTCCGCCGCCGCCGCCGGCTTCAAACGCCCGGACCGGGACGATCTGGCCCTTATCGTCAGCGACGTTCCGGCCGCCGCCGCCGGCGTGTTCACCAAAAACCTGTTCCAGGCCGCGCCGGTGCTCGTGGCCAAGGATCAAATCGCCACCTCGGGCGGCCACGCCCGGGCCGTGCTCATCAACTCCGGCCAGGCCAATGCCTGCACCGGCCAGGTCGGCATCGACGACTGCCGGGCCACGCTGGCTCTGGTTGCCGGCGCTACCGACCTCTCGCCCGAGGACATCCTGCCGGCCTCCACCGGCGTCATCGGCGCACGGCTCAAAATGGACAAATGGAAGGCCGCCGTGCCGCAACTGGCGGCCAGGCTCGGCGAGACCTCGCCCGTGGCCGCGGCCAAGGCCATCATGACCACGGACACCTTTCCCAAGATCGCCTGGGGCAACCTGACCACCAAGACCGGCGAGGTCCGGGTCCTCGGCATGGCCAAGGGCTCCGGCATGATCGCCCCCAACATGGGCACCATGATCGGCGTGCTCCTGTGCGACGCCAAGGTCGGGTCGCTGTGGTGGCAGGAGGCCGTGGCCGCCGCTGCCGACCGCAGCTTCAACAGCATCACCGTGGACGGCGACACCTCCACCAACGACTGCGTGCTGGCCCTGGCCAACGGCGCGTCCGAAGTCGCCATCGACTCGGCCGAGGGCCGGCAGGCCCTCCTTGCCGTCCTGGTCGAGGTCTGCCAGGCCCTGGCCTACATGCTTATCCAGGACGCCGAAGGCGGCACCAAAATCCTGCGGGTGAAAGTGCACGGCGCGGCCTCCCACGCCGAGGCGGAACTGGCCGCCCGGGCCGTCGGCAACTCGCCCCTGGTCAAGACCGCCTTTTTCGGCCAGGACGCCAACTGGGGCCGCATCGTCTGCGCCCTCGGACGCTCCGGAGCCAGCTTCGCCGCCGAAGACGTGTCCGTGAGCATCGGCGGGGTGCCGGTTTTCACCAAGGGCATGCCCGCGAACGACGACCTGGACGCGCTGCTCGCGCCGCACATGAAACGCGGCGAAATCAGCCTCGATATCGAACTCGGCAACGGCCCCGGCCGCTACCTGCTGCTGGCCTCGGACCTGACCTACGACTATATCAAGATCAACGCCGACTACCGGACGTAGGCGGTGCCTCCGGCGGCCAGGAGGGGCTTTGCCCCTCCTGGACCTCCCCACCGGGGGGCGGGCGCGCCCCCCGGTCCCCCCATCCGGTTGGCTTTGGCCGGACGGGAGGCCTGGCTGGCGGGCGGCCAAGCGGAGGGAGAAGATGTTGGCGGCATTTGCCGGGACGGTGCATGCCGCTTCGCGGCAGGCTCACCCCGAACAAATGCCGCAGCCACCACGC
>NZ_JBLODY010000116.1:0-8564 GCF_047785625.1 Solidesulfovibrio sp. C21 | reverse complement strand
CCCCTTTTTGCAAAAAGGGGTTCCCTCCCCCGGGCCCCCACCCTCCCGAAAAACTTTCATGGAGGGGAAGAAAGATGTGGACAATGAGGGATGCATGGACTGGAAGCTGCTTTTCACGACCTTTGCCACCATTTTCGTGGCCGAACTCGGGGACAAGACGCAGCTGGCCTGTGTGCTGACAGCGGCCGATTCCCGCAGGCCCTGGATCGTCTTCGCCGGCTCGTCCCTGGCCCTGGTGGCCACCAGTTTGCTCGGGGTCATCTTCGCGGAATTCATCTGCAACTTCGTCTCGCCGGAGATCATCAAGAAAGTCGCGGCCGTGGCCTTCGTGGTCATGGGCGGGCTGATCTATTTCGACAAACTGTAGGGGGAAAGCGGCATGGCACAGGAAACGGTCGTCTGCGACCTGCGTGAGAAATGCTGAGGGCTGGGACTGGAGATAGGTTGGTATCTCCGCCTCTCCCGGGCCGACGTGCTGGAATTTCTGGTCGCGACAAGCGCCCGCCCCGTTCTTGAGGACCAGCTGGCCACCGTGTCCGGCTGGCGTCTCGACGTTACGCAAGCCGACGGCTTTCTGCGCGCGGTCTATACGCGCCACCCGCCCCGGTTCGCGGCCGGATAGACCCGCCATCTGGACATTTTCCCGGAAATGTTGTGTAGGTTTTCAATGGGAAAAGTCCGGCAAGGCCCCTGGCAATGGTTCCTGAACCGTTCCATCGCGGCAATCCTGACCGGCATTGTCCTGCTGGCCGCCCTGCCGGCCATGGGCGTCATCGTGGCCTCGAGCTTCGAGGCGCGCCATCAGGCCGAACTTCGGGCCTGGGACGACATCCGCAACCTGACCCGCAGCCTGGCCGCCCTCCAGCGGGGCGTGCTGCGCCAGGCCCGGGGCGTGCTCGTGGCCCTGGACCATACCGAGGAAGTCTGCGGCCAACACATCCTCGCCTGCAACCGGCTTTTCACCGACCTGCTGCGCGACCATCCCGAACTCTCCAACATCTTCCTTACCGACGCATCCGGCACGGCCATTGCCTCCGGCCTGCCCGCCTTTCTCGGCGTCAATCTCGCCGACCGGAAGTATTTTCAGGAAGCCATGGGCACCCGCAGGCTTGGCGTCAGCAAGTTCATCCACGGCCGGGCCACGAAAAAGCCGATCCTGGTCTTCGCCCTGCCGCGCATGGACGCCGACGGGCGGCTTCTGGGCGTCATCGGCATGTCCTACTATCTCGAAGGCTACGACAAGTTCTTAAAGCGCATCGAGCTGCCGCAAAACACCCGGATCACGTTCCTCGACCCGGACGGACTGCGCATGGTGGCCTACCCCCCGACAGAGCGCTTTCCCCTGGGCAAGGAGCTCGTTCCCCGGCTCCGGGCGCGCCTCGCCGCGGACACCGCCGACGAGGGGACCTTCATCGCGCCGCGCTACACCGGCGGGGACGGCCTGTTCAGCTTCACCCGGCTGCGCCTCGCTCCCGGTGAGCCGCCGTACATGAGCATCCTCGTTTCCGCGGCCTGCAACGACGTGTTCGCCGAGGCCGACAGGCTCCTGCTCCGCGGCCTGCTCTCGGCCCTTGTCGCCTCCGTGTTCGCCCTGGTCATCGCCCAGGTGGCCGGGCGGGCGGCCCTTGGCCGGGGCATCGCCAGCCTGGCCGACGCCGCCGAACGGCTGGCCGGCGGGGATCTTTCCGCCCGGGACACGGCGGCGGCGGCCGGCAGCCTCGAGGTCCGCCGCCTCGGCGTGAGCTTCAACGCCATGGCCGACACCATCGAAGGCCGCGAGCGCGAACTGATCGAATCGGCGACGGCCCTCGGACGCATGCGCGCCATGCTTTCCAACATCCTCGAATCCATGCCCTCGCCCATCATCGGCATCGATCCGGCCGGCCGCGTCACCCACATCAACGGCAGCGCCCAGGCGCTGTTCGGCCTGGACGCCGACGCCGCCCTGGGCCGCGAGGTGGGCGCGTCCCTGCCGCAGCTCTCCGGCTACATGCCAAACGTGGAAACGGCCCTGCGCGAACGCCGCGCCCAGATCGTGGAAAAGCAGCCCCTGCCGCAAAACGGCGACACCCACCTCATGAACATGCTCTTTTACCCCCTCGTGGCCAACGGCGCCGAAGGCGTGGTCATCCGCCTCGACGACGTCACCGAGAGCGAACGCATCCGCCAAGCCGTGGAAAAGGCCCTGGAGGACAAAAACATCCTGCTCAAGGAAATCCACCACCGGGTGAAAAACAACCTGCAGATCATCCTCAGCTTCATCAGCCTGCAGGCCGACGAGGCGACCGACCCGGCCGAGCGGGAGCGCCTGCGCCTTTTAAGCACGCGCATCCGGTCCATGGCCCTGGTCCACCAGCAACTCTACAATCGCGAGGACGCCGCCACCATCGACATGGCCGAGTACGTCCGCAGCCTGGCCCAGGGCGTGCTGTCCGTGTTCAGGGAGCAGACGGCCGGGGTGCGCCTTGTCTGCGACACGCGGCCCTTTCCCTTGTCCCTCAACGCCGCCGTGCCCTGCGGGCTGCTTTTGAGCGAGCTTTTGACCAATGCCTGCAAACACGCCTTTTCCCCCGGGCAAATAGGCGAGATCCGCGTGGGCTGCCGGCGGGAGGAGGGCATGGCCCGCTTCTGGGTGGAGGACACGGGGCCGGGAGTGCCGGCGGGATTCGATCCCGAGGCGGCGGCGACCATGGGCATGACCCTGATCAAGGAACTGGCCCGCCAACTGGAAGGGGAAGTAAGCGTCAGCCGGAGCCGGGAAGGCGGGGCGCGCTTCGGGATCGCGTTTCCGGCCTGAGGCCGACGCCCCTCGTCATTTTTGGGGCATCACCGCAGAATCCCTTTGAAAGTTTTTGAAGGGGGTCCGGGGGAAACTTTTTTCAAAAAGTTTCCCCCGGCCGCCGGAGGCGTCTTTTTTCGCTCCGCCCCTTAACGCGTGCGGGCCTGGTAGCGGTTGATGTGCCGTTCCAGCCAGCGCGACAATTCCGTCAGGCAAAAACAGATCACGAAGTAGAGCAGGGCGATGGTGATGAAAATCTCCGTCGGCGCGGTCAGCGTGCGGTTGTTCACCTGGGTGGCCGCCTTGGTGAGTTCGTTGACGCCGATGATAAAGGCCAGGGACGTATCCTTGGTCAGCGACACGAACTGGTTGACGAACGACGGGATCATGTTGAAGAGCGCCTGGGGCAGGATGACGTGGGTCATGGCCTGGAAATGGGACAGCCCGGTGCCGCGCGCCGCCTCCATCTGCCCTTTGGGCAACGCCTCCACCCCGGCCCGCACGATCTCCGCGATGTAGGCGCTGGTGAAAACGATCAGCGCGATCAGCGCGCTCTGGGACTCGGGCAGGGTATGGCCGAAAAGCACCGGGGCCAGGAAATAAAACCAGAAGACGACCATCAAAAGCGGAATGCCCCGGATGATCTCGATATAGAGGAGCGCCGCCCAGCGCAGCAGGGGCTTTCTGGAAATGCGCATGAGCCCGCAGCCAAGCCCCAGCCAGAAGGCGCCGAAAATGCCGCCCAGGGCCAAAAGCACGGTCATGGCCAGGCCGCCGAGCGGCCCCTTGGGATAGGCGCCGATCAGCAGGTAATCGAAATTGTTGTAGATGACGTTCCAATGCATGACCCTGCCCCCCTAGTGCGAACGCACGCGCAGCACGCGCCGGCTGTAAAGGGTGACGCCCGCCGAGACGACAAGCGAAATGCACAGGTACATGCAGGTGGACACGGTGAAGGCCTCGAACCCGTGGAAGGTGTGGGCCTCGATCTGCCGGGCCATGTAGGTCAGGTCCATGACGCCGATGGTCATGACCAGGGACGAATTCTTGATGAGGTTCAGGAACTGGGAAATCAGCGGCGGAATGATGACCCGGAAGGCCTGGGGCAAAATGATGTAGACCATGGCCTGGGTAAACGACAGGCCGCAGGCCCGGGACGCCTCGAGCTGGTTTTTGGGGATGGAGAAGATGCCGGAGCGGATCTCCTCGGCAATGAAGGCGCTGGTGTAGACGGTCAGCGCGATGACGCCGCAGGCGAATTCGAAGTCCTGCTTGTAGAGCCACTCGTTCACGAACTGCGGCAGTACGCTGTAGGAGCCGAAATACCAAAAGAAAATCTGCACCAGAAGCGGCGTGTTGCGAAAAAATTCGGTGTAGATGGCGCTGACCCAGACCAGCGGGCGCACCTTGGACAGGCGCATGACGGCGATAAGCGTCCCCAGAACCAGGGACAACATGATGGAAACGCCGGAAATCTTGAGCGTGGTGACAAGGCCCGAAACCAGCCACTGCCCGTATTCGCCGGTGACGACCTGGGTGAAATCGAAATGATACGCCAACGTCCTCTCCAAACCGACGTCCGCTGACGCCGTTGTCGACCGGACCCGGCCGCCGGGGACGTATCCCCCGGCGGCCGGGTCCTGACAAGCTGTTACCCGTTCGCCGTAACGCCTACGGCCACAGCTCCATTTTCCAGGTCAGGGGCAGATAGTCCTTTTTGCCTTTGCCGAACCACTTGTCGTAGATCTTCTGGTATTCGCCGGTCTCCCACATGTTCATGAGCGCCAGGTCGACGAAGTCGCGGAAGTCGGAATCGTTTTCCGGCAGCCCGAAGCCGTAGGGTTCGGGAGAAATGTAGTCGCCGACGATCTCCCAGTTTTCGGGATGGTCGTCGCTGTTCTTGATGCCGACCAGGATGGATTCGTCCGTGGTCATGGCCTGGACCTTGCCCTGCTTGAGGGCCAGGAAGGCCTCGGGGTAGGTTTCGAAGGAAATGACGGTGCAGCCGGGTTGGGCCTTTTTCACGTTCTGCTCGGAGGTGGAGCCCTTGACCGAGGCCACCTTCTTGCCGCCGAGATCAGCCACGGACTTGATGCCGCCGCCCTTTTTGACCAGCAGCTTCTGGCCGGTCATGAAATAGGTGATGGAGAAGTCGACCTGGTCCTCACGCTCTTTCTTGTGGGTCATGGTGGCGGCCACGATGTCCACGGCGCCCTGGCCGAGCATGGGGATGCGGGTGGAGGAGGTCACGGGCTTGAGTTCCAGCTTGACGCCCAGGCGCTTGGCCAGGGCCTGCATGAGGTCGATTTCGAAGCCCACGATCTGGTTGGTCTTTTCGTCGACGTAGCCGAAGGGGGGCTGGGAATCCTTGACGCCGGCGACCAGCGCGCCCCGGGCTTTGATGTCGTCGAGCTTGCCGGCTGTGGCCGCCGCGGCCGCGAGCAGGGTCAGCAGGCAGGCCAGGGCCGAAATCCAGGCGATCTTGCGCATGAAAGCCTCCTTGTGAGGTTTTTTGAGGTTGCGTGCCGTTTGTCCGCGCCGGTCGCGCTACAAAATCTCTTTGAGGAAAAGCTGGGTGCGCTCGTGCCGGGGATTGGAAAAGAATTCCCCGGGCGGCGCGCCCTCGATGATTTCGCCATGGTCCATGAACACCACCCGGTCGGCCACCTCGCGGGCAAAGCCCATCTCGTGGGTGACGCACAGCATGGTCATGCCGTCGCGGGCCAGATCCTTCATGACGTTTAAGACTTCGTTGATCATCTCCGGGTCCAGGGCCGAGGTGGGCTCGTCGAAGAGCATGGCCTTGGGCTTCATGGCCAGGGCCCGGGCGATGGCCACGCGCTGCTGCTGGCCGCCGGAGAGTTCGGCCGGGAATTTCCTGGCCTGGGCGTGGATGCCCACCCGCTCGAGCAGGGCCAGGGCCAGCTCCTCGGCCTCCTTGCGCGGCATGCTTTTGACCTTGATCGGGGCCAGGGTGATGTTTTTGAGCACGGACAGGTGCGGATAGAGATTGAACTGCTGAAAGACGATGCCGATGTCGCAACGCAGCCGGTTGACATCGATGTCGTCGCCGTGGATGTCGTGGCCCTCGAAGAGGATATGGCCCTTCTGATATTCCTCCAGCCGGTTGACGCAACGGATCAGCGTGGATTTGCCCGATCCGGAGGGGCCGCAGATGACCAGCACCTCGCCGGCCTCGACGCTGTCCGTGATGCCCCTAAGCACATGGAAGTCGCCATACCATTTGTTGACATTATGGAATTCGATCATGGGCATGGCGCTAAGACTCCTCCTCGGGCGCAAAAGAAACACCGGCCGTCTCACGGCAGCCGAAAACCCCGGACATCACGACAATCCCTAATACCCCAGAGTGCTTGAGACTACCCATTTTGTCAATTGCGGACACCCTGGGGAGCGGAATCCCGCCGGGCCGGGGGCGGACTTGCGCCGGCCGCGACAGTCCCGTAGGGTTCCAGTCGGAGAAACCCATGCGGCTTCGTTGGAAATTTTTCCTCATCCTGCTGGCCTTCAGCCTCGTTCCCCTGGTGGTGGTCACGGGGGTCACCCAACGCCATGTGGTCGCGCTCGGCCAAGCCATCGCCGGCGAGGGCCGCACGCTCATCGCCGCCATCGTCAAAAACGAGCTGCGCCAGACGGCCGAGGACTACGCCCTGGTGCTGCGGCGCTCCAAAAGCGCCATGGATTTCAGCCTGACGGTGCTGGTGGCCGCGGCCGAGCGGACACTGGCCGGGCCGCCCGGGAAATCCGGGGCCGCCGCCGAGGTCTACCGGGCCCATGACGTGGCCACGGACAAAAACACGCCCCCGGACCTGGGCCAGGGCGAAAGCTACGCCAAGCGGCTGGCCGGCGGCGGCCAGGAACGCCTGGCCATCAGCGGCGAAAACCCGGTCGTCTACCGTCCGCCCGGGGCCAGGGGAAAAAACGGTGAAGATGTCCGGCTGGCCGAGCTTGGCCCCACCTTCACCCTGCTGCGCGCCGAACTCGGCGACCTGCTCCTTTTCGCCTCGGTCACCCTGGCCGACGGCAGCCACGTGTCCTTTCCCGGCCACGCCGGCTATCCGGCCGACTACGATCCGCGCGAGCGCCCCTGGTATAAGGCGGCCAAGGCGGCGTTTACGCCCCATGCCCCGACAGGCGGGGCCGTGGTCTGGAACGACCCGGCCGTGGACGCCGCCACCGGCCAGGTGACCCTGACCCTGTCCAAGCCCCTGGCCGGTCCGGACGGACGCTTCGCCGGCGTGGCCAGCCTGGACGTGCCCCTGGCCCAGGTGCTCCAGGAACAGGAAATCGCCTCCCAGTGGTCCGAGGCCATGCGCACCTTCGTGGTGGCTCCGGCCACGGACCCGCGCACCGGGGCCTCGGCGCTCTACGTCTGGGCCCAGCGCTCCTACGAGCAGCATGCCCCGGACTGGAAGAGCGTGATCAATTTCGAGCGGCTGACCTCCAACGACGCGGTCGGATTCGAGGCGTTCCTGGCCACCATGGAACGGACGAAAACCGGTACGGCCGATCTGCCCTACAAGGGCGAGGGCGCCTTCTGGGCTTTCGCCCGGCTGACCAACGGGTCCTATTTTCTGTGCATCGTGCCCAAGTCCATGCTGTCCACCCTGGCCGAACGGGCCGGGCAGGACATCCTCGATGCCACGGCCGCCATCGTGCGCCTGTCCGGCGCGACCATGGTCGTCCTGCTGGCGGCCATTACCCTGGCCGCCATCGCCATGACCCGGGTCTTTCTGCGGCCCCTGCTGGCCATGCTCGGCGGTTGGAAACGGCTGGCGGCCGGCGATTTTTCGGCCCGCCTCGACCTGCGGGTCGGTGACGAGCGCCAGGAACTCATCGACGCCTTCAACGAGGCCGGGCCGATGATGGCCGACCACCTGCGGCTGCAACGCTCCCTGGAGCTGGCCCAGGAGGTGCAGCAAAACCTGCTGCCGGCCGCGCCGCCGGCGGTGCCGGGCCTGGACATCGCCGGCACGGCCATCGCCTGCGACGAGACCGGGGGCGATTATTTCGATTACCGGGCCGTGACCCGGGGCCAGGAGATCTGCCTGGACACGGCCGTCGGCGACGTAACCGGGCATGGCGTGCCTTCGGCGCTGCTCATGGCCACGGCCCGGGCCCTGCTTCTGGCCACCGAGGACAGCGAAACCCCGGCCGAGCGCGTGCGGCGGGCCAACCGGCTGCTGTGCCGCGACGTGGGCGATTCGGGACGTTTCATGACGCTCGTCGCCATGGAAATCCGCCCCGAGGTCGGCGAAGCCCGCTATGTGCGCGCCGGCCACGATCCGGCCGTGCTCTACGACCCGGAAACGGACGCTTTCGAGGAATGGCCGGGCAAGGGCGTGCCCATCGGCATCGATCCGGCCTACCCCTATGCGGAAAACGTGCGACCCTTCGCCTGCCCGGGACTCGTCTTGGCCATCGGCACGGACGGCATCTGGGAATCGCGCGGCCCGTCCGGGGAAATGTACGGCAAGGCGCGCTTTCATGCTTCGATCCGGCGCGCCGCCGCAGGCTCCGCCGCCGACATCCTGGCCGCCGTGCTTGCCGACCTGACCGCCTTCCGGGGCGACTGCCGCCAAGAAGACGACGTGACCCTCGTCGTGGTGAAGAAGATTTAGGAGAGAAGAAGATGCGAGAGGGGGCCCCTTTTTGAAAAAAGGGGCCCCCTCTCGCGCTCTCCCCTCCTAAAAACTTTTTACGGTTACAGATGTGGTAACGAGAATACTTTGTAACCGTCAAAGTCTTTGGAAGGGGGGGGCCG
>NZ_JBLODY010000115.1:0-8629 GCF_047785625.1 Solidesulfovibrio sp. C21 | reverse complement strand
TCCCCACCCCCCTTATAAAAGTTTTGGGGAGGGGAGAGCGCGAGAGGGGAACCCTTTTTTCAAAAAGGGTTCCCCTCTCGCATATTCTCTCTTGCCTCGAATATTACTTCGGCGCGGTATCGGACAGCACGCACCGCAGCGTGCGCCACAATTCCTCGGCGGTGAACGGCTTGGTGAGGTAGGAACTGACCCGGGCCTCGTTGGCCTCGGCCATGTTGGCGTCGAGGGACTCGGCCGTGACCATGACGAAAGGGGTCTCGGCCAGGACGCCGTCGCCCCGCACCTGGCGCAGCAGGTCGATACCCTTCATGCCCGGCATGTTCCAGTCGGAAATGATGCAGTCCACGGGGCTTTTTGCCAGGACGTCCAGGGCCTGCCGGCCGCCGGCGGCCTCGAGCACTTCGGCGCCGCCGTCGGCGCAAAGCATCTTGCGGATGATGCCCCGCATGACCTTGGAGTCGTCGACAACAAGAACCTTCAGCCGTTTCTCCATTTCGCCGCCGTCACATGTTCCAATTTGCCGCCGTGATGCCCGGCAACCGCCATACTTGCTGTCTTTTCACGAAAAAGCAAGCCGGTGGGGCGCGCGTCCGGGCAGGACGGCCCACCGGCAAAAGACGTCGCGATCCGAATCCGGCCGATCACCGACCCGATGCGTCCTCCCCTGGCGGCCACGGCGGGATTTAGGCCTTGGGCCCCACGGATACCGTACACTTTTTCAGAAACATCGACGGGTTGTACGAAAGCTTGGCCTTGCGCAATCCCTCGTCGCCCAAATCCTGCTCCCGGTCGACCAGGGTGTAGCCGGCCCCGGCGTCGGCCAGAAACATCTGGCTGATGGCCTGGTACACGCCCTTGAACCCGGGTTTGCCCTTTTCGAAGTGGATGACGAGCATGTCCGGGGTGAGGGCCTCGGCCACGGTGTAGGCGATCATCTCGCCGTCCACGCGCACGGCCCCGCCCATGAGCCCGGGGATGCGGTCCCAGTGTTGCAGCACCCGCACAATGGCCTGGTTCTCGGCCAGAAGCGCGCCCGACTCCTCGGGGTCGCGCCAGGAAAACCACTGGCGCTGCATTTCCAGCGTCTCTTCCACACAGTCCGGGGTGAGCGGCTTGTACTCGTAGTCGTAGGTGCGCAGAAACTGGTTGAGCAGATTTTTTTTCTTGTGGAACTTGTTGCCCTTGAGCTCGACAAGATCGGACACGTTGTAGACGTAATCGTAATGGTCGCGCGCTTCCTGGTTGGTCACGCGCTCGGGCATGGCCTCGTGCAAAATGGCGCACAGCCTCTCGGGCACCCGGATGAAATCGAGCCCCTGGGACAGGCAGGGGCATTCGCTCCAGTCCACGTCCGTCCACGGCCCCACAGGGGCCCAGAAGACCTCGTACGGCCGGGTCTGCAATATCCACACATGGCTTTCGCCGAAGCGCCAGGAAAGCCCGTATTCCTCGGCCCAGCCCCACAGGTTGCCGAAGCTGTAGTCCGACACCTTTTCGGGACAACGGGCCAGACGGTCCAGATATTCTTCCCGGCGGGCCAATGATATTTCCTCGAAACCCTCTCGCATCTCACTTCCTTGGTTTGCCGCCACCCATGCCGAAACGCGCCCAGTTCGCGAACTGGTACACGCACAGGCAGGCCACGGCCTGCACAGCCTGGGAGACAAACATGGATATCCATACGCCCTCGGCCCGGCCAAGGAGTCTATGCCCCAAGTACACGGCCAACGGCAACCGCACGAGCCAGATCGAGGAACCGGTCACGAAAAGCGTCAGCAGCGTCGCGCCGGCCCCGGTCATGGCCCCGATGAGAATAAGACCGCTGACCGTAAAGGGAATGGCCGCCACGTTGTAACGGAGATAAGAAACCGCCTGAATCCGCACCTGGGGATCGGGCGACAGGATGGCCGCCGCATCGGGCAGGAACGGCCACAAGGCGAGTCCCATGAGCGTCACCGCCAAAACGCCTGTGATGACGATGCGATACCCCACCCGCTTGGCCAGGTCCGGCCGTCCGGCCCCGAGCAGGTTGCCGACCAGTATGGAGGCCGTGAAGTTAAAGGCCATGGGCGGCAAAAAAAGCAGCGACTCCACCCGGGCTCCGGCCGCCATGCCGGCCAGGGCGTCGACGCTGCCCGTGGGCAACGAGCCGGTGATGGCGAAAAGCACCAGATAGCCCGTCTGCCACACGATCTGCATGAGCCCCGACGGCCAGGCTACTTTGAGCAGGTAGCCGATGCCCTGGCGGACCCAGCGGCAGGTCGGAAACTCGGAAGCCCGAAGCATGCCCACCCGCAACAGCGCCGCGAAATTGAAAAGCATTCCGGCCGTGACCGAAATGAACGTCGTCCAGGCCACGCCGGCATAACCGAGATTCGGCAGACCCCAATAGCCGAGCCCCAGCCCGAAATCGCCGACGGCGTTGAGCACGGCCGCCAGCCCCCAGGCATAAAGCGGCACCATGACCAGTTTCTTGGCCCGAAACAGGGCATTGGCGATGTTGAAAAAGGACTGGATGGGCAAAAGCCACAAAAAAACCGTCAAAAAATAGCGGGCCGTCGGCAGCAGGGGGGCCGGGACCTGCAGCAGGGACAGAAAAAGCGACTGGCCGGCCAGACCCAGGATCAAAATGGCCAGGGAGGCGACCACGCCCAGCAGCAGGCACAGCCAGACATAGCGGTTGGCCCGCTGGCGCTTGCCCGCGCCCTCGGACTGGCTGACCGCGGCCACGGCGCCGTTGGCCACGGCCATGGCCACCACCTGGAAAAAAAACATGGCCTGGGTCAGCAGGCCGATGGCGGCCTGGGTCTCGCGGCCGATGCGGCCGCCGACGTAGACATCGGCAATACCGATCAGGAAATTGAGAAACATCATAAGGATTTGCGGCCAGGCCAGGGCCCAGATTTCCCGAAATCCGGTGCCCGTGTCCGCAAATCCGCTCTGTCTTGTCATGAAACCCTCGCTTGCGCGCACGCAGGCGTCTGGCGATACGGGACAGCCGGCCCGTGGTCAACTCCCCCTTGGCAGTCACGCCCGGCTAGGGCTAAGGTGAACGGAGCCGGCGCCCTCGGGGGAATCGGCGGGCAAGGGAGGTGTGATGCAGAACATCGAGGCCGTGCAGCGGCTGCACCTGTGGCTGGAAACCAAGGACGGCATGCTGCTTGGCCTGGGGCGTATCCAGCTTCTGGAACTGGTGGAGGAGCTGGGCTCGCTCAACAAGGCGGCCGCGGCCATGGGCATGTCCTACCGGGCGGCCTGGGGCCGCATGAAACAGACCGAAACCGTCATCGGCGACCCGCTGGTCGAGCGCACGGGCCCCAAGAAGGGATTTCGCCTCACCCCGCTCGGCCATGAGATCGTCCGCATGTTCCGCGCCTGGCACAGCGAGGTGGAAGCCTACGCCGTGGAACGGGCCAGAAGCATTTTCCCCTGGTCCACGGAGCCCTTTTCCGAAGACGCCCCCCCGCCGGGCGAGCGCTCCTGAGGCCGGCAGTGTTTTTTAGCCTGCGCATCGCGCTCAAGTCGCTCACCACCCACAAGATGCGCACCATCCTGGCCATGCTGGGGGTGTTTCTGGGGGCGCTGGCCTTAACCGGCGTGCTCCATATCTCGCTGGCCATGGAACGCAAGGCCGTGCTGGAAACCGAAAAGCTCGGCCCCAACCTGCTTATGGCCATGAGCGGCAACGTCCGCTTCCGACGCGGGGACATCCGGACCGACGCCGGCAATACCAAACTGAAGCTGCCCGATGCCATGGCGCTTTTGCGCGGCCTGCCCTCGGTCGTCGGCGGCGTGCCCTACCTGGCCTTCACCTCGCCCATCCGGGCCGGGGACAAAAAAACCATGTGCCAGATCGTGGCCACTTGGCCGGCCTATCCGGCCATTCGCGGCAACCATCCGCAATACGGCCATTTCTTCGACCAGGACGACGAGGACGACAAGGCCCTCGTGTGCGCCCTGGGGCCGACCATCGCCACGCGGCTTTTCGGTTCGCCCGAGGCGGCCGTGGGCCAGACGGTCTATATTTTCCGGGCGCGGCTTCGGGTGGTCGGGGTGATGGAGGAAAAAGGCTCGGACGTTTCCGGCACCAACCAGGACGAGCAGATTTTCGTGCCGCTTTCCACCTACATGCGCCGCCTGTCCAACAAGAACTACATCCACGGCGTCTATATGCAGCTGGCCGACGGCACGGACTTCGAGGCGGCCAAGGCCACGGCGCAATATATCCTGCGCCGCCGCCACGGCATCAAGACGGAAAAGGGCCAGCCCGACGATTTCCGGGTACTCACCGCCCGCGACACCATGCAGCTCAAGCAGCAGGCCCTGGATCTGGTCCAGACGCTCGGCTACATCAGCTCGTCGCTGTCCTTCGCCATCGGCGGACTCGGCATCCTGTCCATCATGATCCTGCTCGTGCGGGCCAGACGCCTGGAGATCGGCATCCGGCGGGCCGTGGGGGCACGGCGGCGGGACATCATCCGCCAGTTCCTCATCGAATCCGGGGCCATGTCGGCTGTCGGCGGCACGGCGGGCACGGCGGCGGCGCTGCTCCTTCTGGCGGTCATCTACCGGCTCGGGCAGTTCCCGAGCGTCTATAACGCCTGGCTCATCGGCACGTCGCTTTTCGGCTCGGCCGCCCTGGGACTGGTCGCCGGCGCCTACCCGGCCTGGAGCGCGGCCAATGTGGAGGTGTTGCAGGTGCTGCGGGATGAATAGGAAAATTTTGGGAAGAAGAAGAATGAAGATGCGAGAGGGGGACCCTTTTTGAAAAAAGGGTCCCCCTCTCGCGCTCTCCCCTTCCAAAAACTTCCAATGGTCAGGAAATACGCCTCTGACATCCTTAACAGATGCACTCGCCCAAGCTTTCCTTGCCCATGGGCCGGCAGCACGGGACAGCCATATGAGTTGACTTTTTTATGGACAGACAATAGCTATTATTTTTAATTAATAATATAGAATAATGGGATAAAGTATGGACAAAATCATGGACACAACCACTGACGCCATCCACAAGGTTCTGACCTATAAATCCGGGAATTTCGCCTTCAGCCGCGCCTATGACCGCTCCCGCATCGAAACCGAACTCAAAGTCTTCCATGCTCGCTACGATATCATCGCCCGGCTGCCTATCCTTCCCAACTGGGCAGCCACCCTGGATGAGGAACTCATTCGAAAATCCATCTTCAGCACCGCCGCTATCGAAGGCAATCCCCTCGACGAATCCGAAGTAGATAAAATCATAGGACAAGACAGTGTATCGGCGGCCCCACAGGATTTTGAACGGGAAATCGTCAACCTCAAGGAGGCCCACGCGCGTTATCTCGCCGGCGCCAAACGCCAAGCGCCGTTTCTTCTGAGTGAAGAGCTTATCCGGGAAGTCCACGGCATCATCACCAACGGCATACGGGAAGAGGAAAATACGCCCGGGCGCTATCGCAACCAGTTGGTCAAGGTGGGCAACCCCGACCATGGCGGCACCTATGTACCGCCCAAAATTCTGGAAGACGTCAAAACGCTGATGCGAGAATTCGTCGCCTGGATCAACAGCCCGGAAATGCTCCAGGAAGACCCGCTCATCCGGGCCGCCCTGGCTCATTTTCATTTGGGAAAAATCCATCCCTTCCGGGACGGTAATGGCCGCACGGCCCGCATGGTCGAGGCCATGATCCTGAGCGCGGCCAGATATATATACATCCCCAACGCGTTATGGAATTACTATTACAAAAACATCCATGAATATTTCATTGTCTTTTCAAAAACGGAAAAAGACAGAAGTCTTTCGATGGATTCCTTTTTGAATTTCTTTATCGTCGCTCTCAACAGTTCCCTTGGGAGCTTGCTCTCCTCAACGATCTCCATACTCAAACCGATCTTACTCCAAAATTACGTCTCTTTCCTCAAGAATTCGCAACAGAGCATTACGCAACGTCAATACGATCTTGTGTGGCTCTTGTTATCCAATCCTGTCGTGGACATCAGTTCGGCCTTCCTCAAAAAAACGCTGCCGTTCAGCCAACTCTACAAGACCGTTACCGAAAAAACCATCAAGCGCGATATCAACAAACTGCTGGAGCATGCCGTCCTGGTCAAAACCGACGGCAAAATCCGGCTCAATTACGACCTCGCCCGGCTCGGCTGACCGCCGCGGCAACGCCGCGCTACCGCAGCAAATAGAAATCTCCCGCCGCGATGGCCACGCCCATGAGGATAAGCCAGATCACCGACGGCTTTTTCCAGAGCATCAGCAGCGCCGCAAGCCCCAGCGTCACCCCGGTCGGCCAGTTCCAGTGCACTTCCCGCCCCAGGAAAATGGCCACGCTGCCCAGCATGCCGATAAACCCCGCCAGAACCCCGGTCACCCCCTTTCGCACCCAGGGGTTGTTGCCCACGGAGCCGAAGACCGGCCCGATGGCCACGACCAGAATGAACGACGGCCCGAGGATGCACAACGTGGCCAGGCACGCGCCCAACAGCCCGTGCAGCAGATAGCCGATGAACGTGGCCGTGATGACCACCGGCCCGGGCGTCACCTGGCCGAGCATGATGCCGGCCATGAGCTGCGTCTCGGTCAGCCAGTGGCTGGTATGCACGATGTCTTCCAGAAAAATCGGGATGGTGGCGAAGCCGCCGCCAAAAGCCAGCAGCGACGCCTTGATCATGTACACGGCCAGCTGCCCCATGCGGGGCTCCCACAAAAAGGCCCCCACGGTCACGCCCGCCATGACCAGGCACAACACGACGATCTTCACGATCAGATGGGTGGGGAACTTCTCCACATCCTCGCCGGCGCCCTGGGCCTTGGGCTCTGGCAGCACAAAAAGCGCCAGCACGGCACAGCCGCCAAGGACCATCAGCGAGGAAATCTTGAACATGAACAGGGTAAACCCGATCACGGCCAGCGCCGCCGCGCGCCAGTTCTTGATGCTCACCGCAAACGACATGCGCGCCGCCTGAAGGATGACCACGATGATCACCGCGTCCATGCAGGCCAGCACCGCCTTGACGATTCCCAGGCTGTGATAGGCCACGTACAGCCAAGTGAGGCCGAGCATCATCAGAAAGCTCGGCATGGCCATGCCGGCAAAGGCCACGATGGCCCCGGTGACGCCCCTGTACTCCTGGCCGATGTACCCGGAGAGCTGGAGAATGGTGGAGCCGGGCAGGATCTCCGTCAGGGCCACGCCCCGGCCGAAACGCCGCGTGTCGATGATGCCGCGCTTTAAGACCTCGGCCCGCAGGTAGGGAATAATGGCCGGGCCGCCGAAATTGGTCGATCCCACCTTGAAGAAGAGGCCGAAGAGCTTGAAGAACTCACCCATGGCAGGCCGGCTCCGCGTTGACGGTTATGGTGTCGGTCGTATCCGTTCAGGCGTTCTTGACGAGTTCCGTTTCCCGGGCGGCAATGGCCGACCACTCGAAGGCGGCAGCGCGCTCGCGGGCGGCCGTTATGGCCACCTCCCGGCAACCGGGCTCGTTTAACACGCAAAGCACCGCGTCGGCGAAAGCCCGGGTATCCTCAAGCGGCGTTTTGACCATGCCGGTGGGGAAAATCTCGCGGTAAATCGGCAGATCATAGGCCACCACCGGAAGCCCGCTGGCCATGGCCTCCACCGCCACCTGGCCGAAGCTCTCGTAATGGCTCGGCATGAGAAAACAGCCGGCGGCCTTTAAAAGCCGCACCTTCTCCGCGCCCTGGCGAAACCCGAGCAGGTCCACGCAGCCCGAAAGCCCCGCGTCCTTGATCTCCTGGGTCAGCTTGGCAAACCACCAGTCGCTGCCGCCGCCGATGACCCCAAGCTTACTTCCCGGCCGGGCGTCGCACACCATCCGCCAGATGCGCACCAGATCGAAAAGCCCTTTTTGCGGATGCAGCCGCCCCAGAAAAATGCCGTCATACACCGGCGTCTCTTCCACAGGCTCCACGCCGTCGAAAAATTCCCTGTCCACGCCCATGGTCACCACATGCACCCTCTCCGGGCTGGCGCCCATGGCCAGAAGCGAATCCTTGTCCAGGGAATTGAGCACAAGCAAGGTCGCTCCGGCCCTTCGCGCCATGGCCACCGACAGCCACTGGGTGACGTAATAGAGCACGCCGCGCACCGTGGGCAGCCGCTTCTTGCCGCCAAAGACGTTCTCGTAGCCCTTAAACGGGTTCGGCGCGATGAGAAACACGCAGACCACGAGCTTGGCCCCGGGATTGCGCCAGCGGCACAAAAGCGCCGGCAGCAGGTCGAACAGGAAATCGGACGGCGCGTACACCGCGTCCACGCCCCTCGGATACCGCGCGAACGGGCAGGTCAGAATACGCCACAGATAGGTGCGCAGGACGTTCCACAGCCCGTCCGACTCGTCCGAAAACGGCTCCCAGTGCACCTGCCACGAGGCCCGAACCCCCTGGGACTCCAAAACCCCGATCTCCCGCCTGGGCAGCAACAACAGCAACTCCACCCCGGCGGCCAGCCACCGCTTGGCGATCTCGGCAAACCGGACCTCGCTGCCGTCCCGGTTGCTGGTATTGACCCGGCCCATGGCCGGCACGAATATGCGCATGATGTGTGTGAGCCTCCGGCAAGGAGGAGGGAACCGGGGGAGGGAACCCCTTTTTTGGAAAAAAGGGGTTCCCTCCCCC
>NZ_JBLODY010000114.1:0-9053 GCF_047785625.1 Solidesulfovibrio sp. C21 | reverse complement strand
CCGTCCAGGCAAATGCCGCCGCCATCTTCACCACTCTCCGCATCCCCGCCAGCCACCCCCGCCTCCCGTCCAGCCAAAGCACACCGGACGGGGGGTCCGGGGGGCGCGCTCGCCTCCCGGTGGGGAGGTCCAGGAGGGGCAAAGCCCCTCCTGGCCGCCGGAGGCATCCCCCCCGTTCACCGACCGTTGATTTCCGGCAGATTGCGGGGGCTGGCGCCGAAGTAGCGTTTGAATTCGCGGTTGAACTGGGAGACGCTTTCGTAGCCGACCTGTCGGGCGGCGTCGCTGGCGCGCAGGCGGTCTTCGACGAGCAGGCTTCTGGCTTTGTTGAGGCGCACTTTTTTCAGATACTGGATGGGCGAGAGTGAGGTGACGTCCTTGAAGGCGCGGTGGAAGGCGGAGGTGCTCATGTTGACCGCGCCGGCGAGCTGTTCGACGCTGCAGGGCTGGTTGAAGTTGCAGTGGATCTGCTTGAGCGCCTTGTCGATGCGGGAGAGCCCGGTGTTTTTGTGGGCCAGGGCGTAGAGGGAGGCGGCGTTTTCGCCGCACATGATGCGAAAGAGCAGTTCGCACACCAGTCCCCGGCCGAGCACCCGGGCCTCGCGGGGGGAAAGGAGCGCGCAAAGGAGCCTGCGCACCGTTTCCTTGAAGGGGGCGTCGGCAAAGGCCAGGGTGAGGCCCTGATGGCGGCAGCAGGGACGCGCGGGGCTGCCCGGGGCGGCCTCGTCCATCTGGTCGATGACGCTTGTGAGCATGTGCAGGTCGATATCGACCGTAAGAGACAGGAGGGGCTCGCCGGGGTGCACCACGGCCTCGCATTCGGCGGGCAGGGGCACGGACAAGACCAGATAGTGGTCCGGATCGTAGAGGTAGACGGTATCGGCCAGGTGCACCTTCTTGGCGCCCTGGCCGAGGATGATGACGCCTTGCTGGTAGAACAGCGGCGTGCGGGGGATGCTTCCCGTGCGCTTGTGCAGGGCCACGCCCGGGATGTCCGTGGTCGTTTCCCCTTCGTTTACGGCCAACCGGCCCATGAGTTCGGCGATTTCCCGCATGGGGCCTCCCCGCCGTCGCGGCCTTGTGGCATGTGGCCCTTACGACGGCTGCCTTTTTCTATCACAAAAAGCAGCATCAGACAAGAATCAGGCGATATACGGCCTGTTTTATCGTTTGCAAAGGATTTCTCTCCGATCTTCGCTCCGAGTTGACCCCGAACGGATACTGTTTCTATAGTGACCATGGTTCAGAGGATTTTCTCACGCCGGCGACATGGGAGCAGGTCATGAAAGTCCACGACATCATGCAGCACAACGCGCATTTCCTGCGCAAGGACGATACGCTGCGCGAGGCGGCCGCCCTTTTCCGCGGCAACGGCGTGGGCGGAGCGCAGGTGCTTGGCGACTCCGGTTATCCGGAGACGATATTCACCAGCGACGACCTCATCCGCGCCCTGGCCGGCGGAGCCAATCTGTCCGACCCGGTCTCCCAGCACGCCCATCGCCACATCTGCGCCGTGCAGCCCGACACCCCGGTCAACGAGATCGCCTGGTACGAGAACCGGTTTCTGGCCGTTGTCGACAGCCTCAACCGGATCATGGGCTGCGTGGACGCATCGAGCCTTTTGCCCGAAATCGCGCCCAACCGGACCGATACGGCCGAGCCCTGGGCCCGTGCCCTGGCCCGGTTTCCCGAGCCGCTTCTCCTGTGCGACCGCGACGGGACCATCGGCTGGGCCAACGATGCGGCCAGGCTGGTGCTTGGCGATGCCGGCCGCCGGGGCGTGGGCCTGCGGCAAGCGCTTGTGGGAGCGGGCTTCGATGTTGAGGACGACCCGGTGGAACCGGCGGCGGTGGCGTTGGCCATGCGCGACGACTCCCGCTACGTGACCCTGCGCTGGCAGGTCCCGGACCCCTATCGCCCAAATGCCGCGCCCTGCCGCATGGTCTGGCTGCGCGACGTCAACGACCGCCACGCCGTGCTCGGCAAGCTGCGCAGCCTGCGCGACCTGTCCCGGGAACTGCGCTCCATCATCGACTCCTCCTTCGACGGGATTTTCATCACCGACGGCGAGGGCGTCACCTTGCAGATCAACCGCGCCTACGAACGCATCACCGGCATCCGCGCCGCCGAGGTGGTGGGACGCAGCATGCGCGATCTCGTGCGCGAGGGGTTCTACGACCAGTCCGTCACCCTGCTCGTGCTGGAGTCGCTGCGAAGCGAAACCATCATCCAGAAGGTCAAGCGCGGCAAAACCATCGTGGTCACGGGCAACCCCATCCTGGACGAAAAGGGCAAGCTGTGGCGGGTGGTGACCAACGTGCGCGACGTCACCGAGCTGCAACGGCTGCAGGAAGAACTGGAAAAGATCAGCGCCCTGCACGACCGCTACCGCATGGAGCTCGATTCGCTGCGCAAGAGCATCGGTCAGGGCGGACGCATCGTGGTGCGCTCCAAGCGCATGCGCGACGTCTACGAGCAGGCGTTGCGCCTGGCCCAGGTGGATTCCACGGTGCTGATCCTCGGCGAATCCGGGGTGGGCAAGGAGGTGGTGGCCTCCATCATCCACGAACACAGTCCGCGCAAGGACAGGCCCTTTGTCAAAATCAGCTGCGCGGCCATCCCGGAAGCGCTGCTCGAGTCCGAGCTTTTCGGCTACGTCCACGGGGCCTTTACCGGAGCCTGCCGGGCCGGCAAGCCGGGGGTGTTCGAGCTGGCCCACCAGGGCACGCTTTTTCTCGACGAGATAGGCGAGCTGCCGCTGGGGTTGCAGGCCAAGCTGTTGCGCGTGCTCCAGGAACGGATGGTGCTTCGCCTGGGCGAGGTGCGCCCGACCGCCGTGAACGTGCGCATCATGGCCGCCAGCAACCGGGATCTGGAAACCCTGATGCGGCAAGGGCTCTTCCGCAGCGACCTCTATTATCGCTTAAGCGTCGTGCCGCTGGTCGTGCCGCCGCTTCGGGAACGACGCGAAGCCATCTTCGACTTCATCTACCGCTTTCTGGGGAGCTTCAACCGCAAGTACGGCCTAAGCCGCCAGATCGATCCCGAAGCCTGCGACTATCTGGCCGCCTGCTCCTGGCCGGGCAACGTGCGTCAGCTTGAAAACACCATGGAGCGGCTGGTGGTCCTGTGCCAGGGCGACGTGATCACCCGCGGGGCGGCGACCCGGGCCCTGGCCGCGACCAAGGGGGGACAGGAAGCCGAAATAACCGTCGATACCGGGCTGCGGGGCATCCTGGAAACAGCCGAACGGGAAGCCATCCGGCAGGCCCTGGCAAGCCATGGTTCCACGCGCAAGGCGGCGCAGGCGCTCGGGGTCAACCAGTCGACCATCGTGCGCAAGGCGCGTCGCTATGGACTGTCCGAAGCCTGATGCCCGCAAGCATCATCCGATGCGCCACGGCATCGCCTTTGTATTCCCTTTTGTTTTATCGCGAAAAGCACCAGACATAGCACGTTCTCTTTTAGCGGCGATGCATGCCCGCATCACCTGATGTTTATTATCATCACTTGCGGATAGACAGCTTCGGTCAATCGGCACGACATCCCCCCGGCATTGCTCCCCTTCCTGGTTTTATTCCTTTTTTCGCCCCGCTGGCATGGATATTGATCTCTTGGAGCGGGCGGCGCGACCTTTCCCGGCCTTTGCAGGAGCACTTGGCACGCGACGTCCGGCGTCAAAGGCAATGCAGTCGAACCGAGTGATTGGAGGACTTCATGGCAGTGCAAAGCGTCAGACGGACCCCTGATAACGAAGCGCCCTACATTCCCTTGTGGAAACTGAAACTGCGCCTTCCCGGCATCCATTACCGCTGGGAATGGGCCGACTATGTGCAGGGCCTGGTCATGTGCGCGGTGTGCCTGTCGATCATCCCGGTGCTCCAGGATACCCTCGGCATGCCCTTCGAGGTGGCCCTGGCCATCGTCATCTTAAACGGCTTCCTCTACCTCTGGCATTCCCTGTTCGGCGACCCGGTGGTGCCCGGCTGGGTCACACCGGCCATCCCGCTTTTGATCGCCTACTGCCTCAGCTACCCCATGGGCCCGGAGCGCATGCACGCGCTGATCGCCTTCGAGCTGACGCTCGGCATCTGGTGCCTCTTTCTCGGCGTCACCGGCCTTGCCCGCACGGTCATCGGGCTCATTCCCCGGGCCGTCAAATCCGGCGTCATTCTCGGCGCCGGCATCGCCGCCATCCAACTCATCTTCAAGGAAGGCGGCAAGTTCTACACCATGCCCATCACCATCAGCGTGTGCGCCCTGGTGGCCCTTTTCATGATGTACAACCCGCTTTTCAGGGGCTGGTCCACGAAAAGCTCCCTGGTCAAGCTGGCGGCCAACCTCGGCATCCTGCCGGCCATCGTGGCGGCCATCATCATCGCCCCGCTGGTCGGCGAAGCGCCTTTCGAAATCCAGTGGGGCTTCTCCCACCCCGCCTTCACCACCCTGTGGACCGACTGGGTGCCCTGGGGAACCCTCGGCTGGCCGTCGCTTTCCATGTACCTCAAGTCCATCCCGCTGGTGCTGGCCGCCTACATCGTGATCTTCGGCGACGCCGTCCAGGCCCAGGGCATCATCCGCGACGCCGACGCCAAGCGCCCGGACGAACACGTGGACTACAACCCCGACCGGGCCCACCTGATCGTCGGCGCCCGCAACACCTTCATGTCCTTCATGGGTCCCGACGTCTCCATGTGCGGCCCCATCTGGGCGGCCATGACCGTGGTCACCTACGAACGCTGGAAAACCGGCCGCGAGAGCATGGACTCCATCTTCGGCGGCGTGGCCGCCTTCCGCTGGGGCACCTTCACCGGCTACTGGCTGCTGCCCATCGTCTCCATGACGCGACCCATCCTGCCGGCCGCCCTGTCGCTGACCATGATCATCCAGGGCTTCGTGTCGGTCTACATCGGCGCGCGCGAGGCCAAGAGCTTAAAAGACCTCGGCATCGCCGGCATGGTGGCCGGCATCCTCATCTCCAAGGGCGCGGCCTGGGCCTTCGGAGCGGGCCTCGTGGTCTGCTTCATCATCTACGCCCTGGACTTTTTCCGTGGCGACACCACCGCCGCCCCCATCTGGGCCGAGGACCTGCAACGCGCCCTTGACGCCGAAGCCGACGCCCTGGCCGGGGAGAAATCCTCCGTCTAGTGCGGCGTTCTCTCAAAAATAATGAGTTAAACATAGTATTCTCAAAATTCGTCTGCACGAATTTCGAGAACGCGACACGAGGCAGGACACGGCAGAATGCGACGGCGGACCGGCTGTCGCCGCTCCATATCCAACCCCCACCGTATTACCCGGAGGCTTGTCTTATGCATCAGGAGATTTTCGCCACGACCCCGCGCATCATCCTGGGAACCGGAACCATCGCCCGCCTGGGCGACGAGGTCCGCCGCCTCGGCGGAACGTCCGTATGCATCATCACCGACCCGGGCGTGGCGGCATCCGGCATCGTGGAACGCGTGGAAGGCCTGCTCGATGCGGCCGGCCTGAGCCATGTCCGCTTCGACAAGGTGGAAGCCGATCCGCGCTACGAAATCGTGGAGGACGCCCTGGCCGTGGCCAGGGGGGCCAAGGCGGACGTCATCATCGGCATCGGCGGCGGCTCGTCCCTCGACATGGCCAAGATCACGGCCGTCATGGCCACAAACGAGGGGCCGGTGGGCAAGTACTTCGGCACGGACCTGATCCCCGCCCCCGGGCTCAAGACCATCCTCATTCCCACCACGGCCGGCACCGGCAGCGAGGTGACGCCCATCGTCATCCTCTCGGACCACCACGAAAAGCTCAAAAAGGGCATCGTGAGTCCGTACATCTTCCCGGCCGTGGCCCTGCTCGACGCCGAACTGACCATCGGACTGCCGCCCAAGGTCACGGCCGCGACCGGCATGGACGCGCTGATCCATGCCCTGGAAGCCTACACCTCCATCAACGCCACGCCCATGACGGACCTGCTGGCCAAGGAAGCCATCCATCTGATCTACAACAACATCCGCTCCGCCTACGCCAAGGGCGACAATCTGCCCGCCCGGGAAAACATGCTGCGCGGGGCCATGCTGGCCGGCATGGCCTTCGCCAACGCCGGGGTCACGGCCGTGCACGCCTTTGCCTACCCCATCGGCGCCGAGTTCCACATCCCCCACGGCATCGCCAACACCATCATGCTGGTGCCGGTGATGCGCTTCAACCAGACCGGCAACCTCGGGCGCTTCGCCGAGCTCGCCGCCTTCCTGGGCCAGCCGGTTGCGGGTCTGAGCCTGCGCCAGGCCGCCGCCAGCGCGGTCACGGCCCTGACCGAACTGGCCGAGGATCTGGCCGTGCCCCAGCATCTGGCCGCCTACGGCGTCACCGAGGAGCACGTGCCGACGCTGGCCGCCAGCGTCATGCTGGTGACGAGGCTTCTGGCCAACAACCCGCGCCACATGACCCAGGAAGACGCCGCGGTCATCTACCGGCAGGCCCTGTAAGCGGCTCGACATACCTCGCATACCTCAGCCATCGCGGAGAATACCCATGAAAATGTACATGTTCGAAGCGGGCATCCTCAAAAGCAAACAACAGTACTTCACCCTGAACAAAGGCGTGGACAAGGAGTTCGACGTTCCCGTGCCCTTCGCGCTCATCGACCACCCCAAGGGCAAAGTGCTTTTCGACACGGGCAACGCCCTCGAAACCGTCCACCACAAGGAAGAACACTGGGGCTCCATCCTGGCCGCCTACGATCCGGTCATGACCGAGGACCAGTGGTGCGCCAACGCCATCAAAAAGGTCGGCTGCGCTCCGGAAGATATCAGCTACGTCATCCTGTCCCACCTGCACCTGGACCATGCCGGCGGCGTGGGCCATTTCCCCAACGCCAAATACATCGTCCAGCGCGACGAACTCCACTTCGCCTACGTGCCCGACCCCTACATGAAGGCCGCCTACATCCGGAAGGACTTCGACAAGGACGTGCCCTGGGTGATCCTCGAGGGCTGGCGCGACGACGGGTTCGACCTGTTCGGCGACAAGGCCATCACCATCCACTTCACCCCCGGCCACACCCCCGGACACCAGTCCATCCTCGTCAACCTCGAACACTCGGGGCCCACCTTCCTGGCCGCCGACTCCTGCTACACCACCGACAACCTGCAAAACGGCACACTGCCGGGACTCATGTGGAGCGCCGGCGAAACCGTACGCAGCGTCGAACGCATGCGCCTGCTCCAGGACGCCCACGGCGTGACCATCATGACCGGCCACGATCCCGAAGCCTGGAAATCCGTCAAACAGGCCCCGGCCTACTACGACTGATCCGACGCGGGGGGCTTCTCCGGCCCCCCGCCGCCAACCATGAAAAACCGGTCCGCACGGTCGCGGGCCAAGGGAGCGGCATGGTGAATCTGAAAAACTCGGAACTGTTCAAGGAAGCCTGTCTGGTGAACGGCCAGTGGGTGGCGGCGGCAGGCGGCGAGACCGACACCGTCACCAACCCGGCCGATGGCAGCGTGGTCGGCAAGGCGCCGCAGTTGTCGGCCGCGGAAATCGAGGGCGTCATCGCCGCCGCCGACGCGGCCTGGAGGCCCTGGGCCGCCCTGGCCGCGCCAAAGCGCGCGGCGGTGCTGGAAAAATGGCACGCCCTGATCCTGGAGGCCGCCGACGATCTGGCCACCATCCTGACCACCGAGCAGGGCAAGCCCCTGGCCGAGGCCAAGGGCGAGATCATGTACGCGGCGTCCTTCATCAAATGGTTCGCCGAGGAAGCCCGCCGCGTCTACGGCGACGTGATCCCCGCGCCCACGGCCGACAAGCGCCTGCTCGTGCTCAAGCAGCCCGTCGGCGTCACCGCCGCCATCACCCCCTGGAACTTCCCGGCCGCCATGATCACCCGTAAGGCCGGACCGGCGCTGGCCGCCGGTTGCGCCATGATCGTGCGCCCGGCCGCCAAGACGCCGTTTACCGCCCTGGCCCTGGGCGTCCTGGCCGAACAGGCCGGGGTGCCGGCCGGCGTGCTCCAGGTGGTCACCGGCAAATCGAGCCTCATCGGCAAGGCGCTGACCGACAGCCCGGTGGTGCGCAAACTGTCCTTCACCGGCTCGACCGAGGTCGGGCGCAAGCTCATGGCCCAGTGCGCGCCGACCATCAAGCGCCTCTCCCTGGAACTCGGCGGCAACGCGCCCTTTATTGTCTTCGACGACGCCGACCTGGAACAGGCCGTGGCCGGGGCCATCGCCTCCAAATACCGCAACGCCGGCCAGACCTGCGTGTGCGCCAACCGCCTCTACGTCCAGTCCGGCATCCACAACGCCTTTGCCACGCGCCTGGCCGAAGCCGTGGCCGCCATGCCCGTGGGACCGGGCACCCAGCCCGGGGTCCTCATCGGCCCCATGATCGATGCCAAGGCTGTGGAAAAAGTGGAGAGTCACATCGCCGATGCACTGGGCAAAGGCGCCAAGGTGGTGCTCGGCGGCAAACGCCATGCCCTGGGCGGCCAGTTCTTCGAACCGACCATCCTGTCGGGCGTGACAAGCGAAATGCGCGTGGCCCGCGAGGAAACCTTCGGCCCGCTGGCCCCGATCTTCCGCTTCGAAACCGAGGAAGAGGTGATCGCCGCGGCCAACGATACCGAATACGGCCTGGCCGCCTACTTCTATACGGAAAACGCCAGCCGGGTCTGGCGGGTGGCCGAGGCGCTGGAATACGGCCTCGTCGGCCACAATACCGGACTCGTGTCCAACGAAGTGGCCCCCTTCGGCGGCGTCAAACAGTCCGGTATCGGCCGTGAAGGCTCCAAATACGGCATCGACGAATACCTCGAGATCAAATACGTCTGCTCGTATATTGGATAATCAGGGAAATTAAGAAAGGGGAAGAGAATGCGAGAGGGGGAACCCTTTAAAAAGGGTTGCCCCCTCTCGCGCTCTCCCCTTCCTAAATTTCCTCACTATTCCTCATAGAAACCGCTCTCGTTTTGATCGCAACGCCAGCAGAGAGAAGGTCCCAACGCCCCCCTTTAAAGTTTTTGGGGAGGGTGGGGGTCCGGGGGAGGGAACCCCTTTTTTCAAAAAGGGGTT
>NZ_JBLODY010000113.1:0-9324 GCF_047785625.1 Solidesulfovibrio sp. C21 | reverse complement strand
CAACTACCGATGCCCAACGCAAGGCCCTCCTGCCCCAACATCTCGATCCTTGCTCCCTAATCATCCCTGTCTGAGCTTCTGCCGCTTTCCTCACGACCTGACAAGATGGGCCTTATTAGGCGCTTACCGCGCCTTTACAATGCAAAACCCCGGCCCGCCACATTGACGAACCGGGGTTTCGCCCTTGAGGGGCGGGGGGGTTACACTTCCTTCTTCATCTTGGACCGGGTCATGGAAAGCCCGATACCGTTGAAGATGTCGAAGATGGCGAAGCCGTACCAGACGGTGTAGAGGAGATAGAAGGCCAGCATCCCCGTGACGAGCAGCATCTTTTCGCTGACGTGCTCGGCCGGGATGCCGTAGAAGTTGTAGGCCGGCTCGATGGCTTTCTGGTTGACCGTGTTGACGACGTTGGCTTCATGGATGAGCTTTTGCTTTTGCAAGGGCTGGATCATGGCGGCCAGCGTCGTGTACCAGGCTTCCATGGCCTTCTTCTCGTCCATGCCATAGAAGTCCGCAACGGGCTTGCCATCGTCCTTGTACATGTAGTCCGAGTCGGTCACCACCTGGGACAGCATCTTGCCCAGGTCGCCCTTGATCTCGTACAGGTCGCCCTTGGCCTCGCCGGTCGCGCCGACCTTGGCCAGCAGCACGTCGACCGTCTTGGCCATGCTCGGATCCTTGAACTTGACGCTGACATCCACCTGCTTGCCCGCGAGCGTATCCACTTCCTTTGTGACCTTGGGGATGAAGTACGAGGACCCCTTGGCCAGCTTGTTGAAGAAATCGTCGGAGAATTCCAGCCCGTTCCGCTCCTGGCCGAATATGGGCAGGAAAATCACTATGAGAACGCCGATGAAGGAGGCCATCAGGAGAAGGCCTGTGGTCAGCTTTTTCTTGCTGGCGATCATGGCTAGTTCACCTCCTGGTGATGGAGATTGGCGAGGTTGGTGACGAACTTGCTGATGACCCAGACCATGAACACGGCCACCACGATCCAGAAGAGGATGTTGCCGAAGAACTCGATATTGCCCACCACGGCCTTGGGCCAGTTGATGTAGCCCATTTCCATGAACTTCTTCGGCAGCGCGGCGATCCGGTTGATGAAGCCGGCCAGGATGGTGATGGCATAAAAGCCCCGGATATGGATGCCCTTGACCACCTTGGTGGTCAGCGCGCCGACCTGGATGCCGAGCAGGGACCCGAGCAGCATGCCGACGGCCAGGGAATAAAACACGTAGCCGTAAATGGCGTACTGGGCGATGGAGCCGACGCCGGCGGTGAAGATGATCTGGAAAATGTCCGTGCCCACGGTGGTCATGGAAGAGACGCCGAAGATGTAGACGAACATGGGGAAGGTGACGAAGCCGCCGCCCATGCCCATCAGCGCGGACAGGATGCCGACGAGCAGGCCGCCCGAGGCCACGATCCAGCCGGAGATGCGCTTGCCGCCGGGCACGAAGTCCTCGTCGAAGGGGATCATGGGGGCGATATTGAGATTTTGCAGTTTCGCGCCGATGCTGGTGACGCCCGTGGCCCCGCCGTGACTGTCCGTGCTGCTGGCGGCCGGGGCCGTCTTGCGGGTGGCCCGGATGTAGTCCGTCATGGCGTAGATGCCCAGGAAGCCGAGTATCAACACATAAATGACGCTGATGAAGGTATCGGAAAGGAGCGGGTCCTTGTTGTAAAACCATTTGTTGATGGCGCCGCCGACGAAGGTGCCGGAGATCGAGCCCACCAGAAAGGCAATGGCCAGTTTGACCGAGACGTTGCCAAGCTTTTTATGGACCGTGGTGCCCATGATGGCCTTGGCGAAGATATGGAAGAGGTCGGTGCCGACGGCCAGGATGCCTTTGACGCCGACGGACATGAGCGCCGGCGTTATGATGAAGCCACCGCCCGCGCCGATGCAGCCGGTGATAAGTCCGGCGGCCAGGCCCACGGCGATGGAGGCCAAAAAGATCGTCGAGGTGTAAAAGGCCGGGGCATAGGCGTGCTTGCCGCCGAGATAGCCGCCGGCTTCGGCAAAGGAAACCGCAATGATGGGCAGCAACAGGACCCCGAGAATGAGCAGCTTTTTACGATTTTTTATGATGGACGTGGATACTTCCAAATCCCATTGCGCATGTGCGATCGATCCTGCCTTGAGGAATTCATAGACCTGCCTGCCGAATCCCATTCCTTCTTCCTCCGTTTTGAAAGTCCGTGTTCGCGCGCTTTCCGTCGCGCGATACCCCAACCCCGCGACGTTTGCTTCGCTTTCCCCTAGCCGGCCTTGCCGGGTTCGTCCTGTCCGGCCCGGTTGGCGAGCACCTCATACACGACGTGTTTGAGGCGCTCGAAATCCCCTTCCTTGCGCACCCGCACCACGCTGCCTTCGTCGCCTTCCTGGCCGGCGAAGACGTGCAGCACGACGGGAAGTCGGGGGAAAAGCCGGGTCAGGCGCGGCACAAGGCTTGCGCCGTCGCTGCCGCCGATCTCGGCGTCGAGCACGAGCAGGTCCACCAGTTCCGGTTCCCGCAGCAGCGCCAGGACTTCGGCGCCGGAGCTCGCCGTGGTGACGGCGTAGCCCTCGCGGCCGAATTCCCGACGCAGCAGTTCCCGGATATTGGCGTTTCTCTCGGCTATGACGAGCGAGGCCTGGCAACGTTTCACCGCATGCTCCCTGACAAGGTTTTGCCAGGGCATCGCAACTCCCGTGCCAAGGAGAGGGGAATCTGGGGAAGAGGTAGTTCTTTGTAATAAAACGATTTTTCGAAAACTGCCGATCAACACAGCAAGCGTTGCGACACCCGGGCTGTCAGCTATTTTTACGGCTTGTAAAAAGGAACGGGATCAGGAACGGCTGTCGCGCACGCGCGATTCGATGCGCAGGCCGTACTTTTCGATCTTGGCGATCAAGGTCGGTCGGGACAGGCCGAGGAGCTTGGCGGCCTGGGTGCGGTTGCCGCCCGTGGCCTCGAGGGCCTCGCGGATGACGAGCTGGCCGAAGTGGTCCATGAGCTCCTCGAACAGGCTTTCCCGGCCGGAGGCGAGTTGCCGGCGGATGAAATCCGCCAGGGCGTCGCCCGTGGCCTGGGCGGCGAGGTCGCCGTTTCGCAGCGGTTCGCCCGAGGCCTTCTGGATTTCCTCCGGGCCAAGGGTTGCTCCCCGGTTGAAGATGAGCGCCTTTTTGACCGTGTTGCCAAGTTCGCGCACATTGCCCGGCCAGGGATTGGCGGTGAGCAGCGCCATGGCCTCCTCGGACACGCCGGGATCGGAATGGCCCATCTCCTTGGCGTAGCGGGCCATGAAATAGCGCACCAGAAGCGCGATGTCGCTTGGGCGTTCACGCAGGGGCGGCAGGGTCAGGGAGACGACCTTGAGCCGGTAGTAGAGGTCCTCGCGGAACTGCCCCTGGCGCACGGCCTCTTCCAGGTCGCGGTTGGTGGCGGCGATGATGCGCACGTCCACCGGGATGACCTGCCGCCCGCCGAGCCGCTCCACGTTTTGCTCCTGGAGCAGGCGCAGGATCTTGGCCTGGATGGCAAGCGGCATGTCGCCGATCTCGTCGAGGAAGACCGTGCCGTGGTTGGCCTGCTCGATCTTGCCCACCTTGCGGCCGGTGGCCCCGGTGAAGGCGCCTTTTTCGTAGCCGAACAGCTCGGACTCCAGAAGGGTTTCGGGGATGGCCACGCAGTTGATGACCAGGAAGGGTTTGTCGGCCCGCAGCGAGTGCTGGTAGACGGCCCGGGCCACCAGCTCCTTGCCGGTGCCGGATTCGCCGCGGATCAGCACCGTGGCGTCTGTTGGCGCGGCGCGGCCGATGGCCTTGTAAAGCTCCTGCATGGCCGGGCTGCGGCCGATGATGGCATCGGCCACCAGTGCCTGCTCGCCTTCCTCGCCAACCGCCACGCGGCTGCGCATGGACCGGCCGGCGGCGATGGCCTTGTTGAGGAGCTTCAAGATGTCCGGGATGTCGAAGGGCTTCAATATATAGTCGAAGGCCCCCAGCTTGGTGGCCTCGATGGCGATGTCCGTGGTGCCGTAGGCGGTCATGATGATGACCGGGAGTCTGGGCTCGATCTCGCGCATGGCGGCGTAGGCCTCGAGGCCGGAGATGCCGGGCATGCGCACGTCCATGATCACGACGTCGGGCGCGGCCTCGCGCACGGCCGCGATGCCGGCCTCGCCCGAGGAGGCGGTGCGCACCTCGAAGCCCTCGGCGGCCAGCAGCCGCTCGAAGCTCATCCGCAGCTGATGATCGTCGTCGACGATCAGGATCTGTTCCATTCGCGTTCCCCCTCGTACGGAAAGACCATGGTGAAAGTGGCCCCCTTGCCCTCCGGGGACTGGACCGTGATCCAGCCGCCGTGCTCCTCGACGATGCGCTTGACGATGGGCAGCCCCAGGCCCGACCCCTCGCCCTTGGTGGTGAAAAACGGCTGGAAGATGTTCTCGATGAGCGCTTGCGGGATGCCCGGCCCGCTGTCCGAGATGCGCACGGCCAGGATATGGCCATGGGAGTCGAGCACGCCCACCTCCTCGCGGATGTGGATCTCGCCGCCTTCGATCATGGCTTCGCAGGCGTTGAGCACGAGGTTGACGAGGGCTTCCTTGAGCTGGTCGGGATCGGCGTTGATCGGGGGCAGGGGGCGGACCCGGTCCAGGGTGACGGTGACGTTGTAGGATTCCAGGCGGTGCCTGAGCAGGTTCAGCGTCGTGTCGACCACGTCGGTGAGGCTGACGGGCTGGGCGGTGAGCTTGGGCGGCCGGGCGAACTCCAGGAAGTTGCGCACGATGGTGTCGATATGGCCGATCTCCTCGGCGATGACCTCGAAATCCTCCTTCTGGGTCGGGTCGAGCTTGAGCCCGCGCTCCAGGGAGAACAGCCGCATTTTGACCGAGGTCAGCGGGTTGCGGATGGTATGCGCCACGCCGGCGGCGAGCCGTCCGGCCATGGCCAGCTTTTCGGACTGCATAAGATGCCCCCGGCTTTGCTCCAGGTCCATATGGGCCTGGTCCACATCCTTTTCCAGGTCGCGGAACTTCTGACCGATGGCCTTGACTTCGTTGGACACGCCGGCGAGGGCCTCCTTGCTCCGTTCGCCCCGGGCCAGCCTGCGGATGGGGTCGAGGATCTGGCTGACCAGGACGTAGGCCAGGAAAAAGCCCAGGCTGGCGTTTATCGCCACGCCGATGACGGCCACGCCCATGACCATGTCGGTCCGTTCCAGGTAGATGCGGCCGGTGCGGCGCATGCGGTTGCGGAAGAAGTCCTTGAACCGCTCGCACAGGTCGCGCAGGTCGTCGAACTCGTCGCGTACCTCCCAGTGCTGATCCTTGGCCGCCTTGATGCGTCCCTGCTGGTAGAGGTCGATGACGTTGTCCTTGGCGTCGGCGTATTTCTTGTAAGCCCGGGTGACGGCGTCGAGCAGCTGGATTGCCTCGGGCGCGACCACCTGCTGGCGGGTGCGCTCCAGCCACAGGCTGAAGTTGCGCCGGCTTTCCTCGAGTTTGCCGAGCCAGGAAGCGTCATGGCTCAAATAATAATAGGTGGCGTAGCCCTTCTGGTTGAGCAGGGCGTTTTCCAACTCGTGGGCGGAGGTCAGGGCGGCCAGGTCCTTGTCGGCCGTGGCCGTGTAGAGGTCCCGGGCCATGGCCGCGTACCAGATCATGATGACCGGGCCGGTCATGTTGACCGCCAGCAGGCTTCCGAGCAGCAGATAGACCCGGGCGCGCAGGCCCAGGCGGGAGAGCGCGGCGAGTCCGAAGGCGGTTTTGGCGTCGGTCATGGGTGTTTGCCTTCTCGGCGTCCGCCGGTGCCGGGGGAGAGGCCAGGGTTGCGACCTGCCGCATCGACGTAAATGCCGGTCAGGGTCTTACCGACGCCGGCCGGCCGTGGCAACGTTTTCCGTCACCGCGGCCGGTATCGGGCGCTTCCACGGGTTTTCCAAAATGCCGGCATGCCATTTGGGGCTGCGCTGTCATGCGGCCAGGGCGCGGGGGCCGGGAAGGCCGGCCTGATCGCCGCGCAGCCGGGCAATGAGCGCCTTGAGCTCGTCGGCCATGCCGGCCAGGGCATGGGCGGCCTTGGCCGTGGCCTCGACGCCGGCCACATTGTCGTCGGCCACTTGGTTGATTTCGGTTATGGCCCGGCTGATCTGCTCCGAAGCGGCGGACTGCTCCTCGGCCGCGGTGGCGATGGACTGGACCTGGCCGCTCGTGGCGTCGGCATGGCCCACGATGGCGAGGATGGCTTCGCCCGAGTGTCCGGCCAGGGCGTTGGCGTCGGCCACGGCGGAAACGGCCTGGTCCATGCTCTTGATGTTGCGCCCGGCGGCATCCTGGATGGCCCGGATGCGCGATTCCACTTCCTTTGTCGCCACCATGGTCTTCTCGGCCAGCTTTCTGACCTCGTCGGCCACCACCGCGAATCCCCGTCCGGCCTCGCCGGCCCTGGCGGCCTCGATGGCGGCGTTTAGGGCCAGCAGGTTCGTCTGGTCGGCAATGTCGTTGATCACGCCGACGACCTCACCGATGGACTGGGCTTCCTGGCCGAGGCTCCCCATGTCGGCCTTGAGTTCCATGGCGATGTCGTTGACCTTGGCCATGGACTGCCCGGCCTGCTTGACCACATCCGCGCCCGTGGTTGCGTTGTCGCGGGTTTGCTCGGCGGTTTGCGCGGCAGCTCCGGCGTTCGAGGCGATTTCGAGGACGGTGGCATTCATCTGGCTCACGGCGGTCGCGGTCTCGTCCACGCGGCGGCGTTGCAGCTCCACGCCGGAAGCGGACTGCTCGGTCTGGGCAGAGAGGTCCTGGGCGGCGGTGGAGAGGCGGCGCGAGATCTTGCCCGCTTCGTCGGCCACGGCCTGCATCCGGGAAAGCGTGGCGGCCAGTTCCTCTTCCTTGCGCTTGGTTTCGAGCATGGCTTCCTCGGCGGCCCGGGCCTGTCGGCTGGCCTCGGCCTGCTCCTCGGCCACCTGCCGCATCGTTTCCTTGAGGTTGGCCACCATGGCGGTGATGTCGTCGCGCAGCACCGCGCATTCGCGTTCGAAATGGCCCCTGGGCCGGGCGTCCAGATCGCCGGAGGCTACCTGCCTGGAATAGGCCCCGAGCGCCGAAAGTGAGCCGGTGATGCCGCGAATGATCCACAGGATCACCAACAGCACGACGACTCCAAGCGATCCCTGGACGGCCAGCATGGACCAGTCCACGATCGTCTGGACCTCGCCTCTGCGGGCGGCGTAGAAGCGCTCGATCTTTTCGAAATGGGGCATGAGGTCCCGGCCGTTTTGCACCATGGCGGCGGCGATCTTCTTGGCCTTGGCGCTGGCCGCGACGTAATCCTTGAAACTGCGCTGGTAGGTGTCGAGGACCGTGGTGAAACTCTTTTTCTGCTCCTGGGTCAGGTCCGGGTTGCCGGCGACCATGGTCCCGAGTTGCGTCACCGCCGCGTCCACCTTGCCCACATAGGTCTCCGCGTCGCGCAACTGCCAGTTCTTCTCATGGCGGCGGATGCTGAGCAAAACGATCTGGAAATCCTTGTCCGTCACCGGCTTGAACTTCGTATCCAGGTCCCTGGCGGCGTACACGAAATTGCGCATCAGCCCCTGGTTTTCGTCAAATCCCTTGATGCGCTGGGTGGCGACAAGATCCTCGAAGCCCTTGCGGTAGGCGGCCAGCTCCGTCAATGCTTCCTGGACGTTCTGCGTCACAGCCGCATCCAGGCCCGACAGCAGCGTGATGTCCTCCCTGACCTTGTCGGCATGGGCCAGGGTCGGCGTGACATACTTCGGGTCCAGGTGCAGCAGGAAGTTCTTCTCTTCCCGTCGGCCCTGCAACAGTTCGGTATAGGCATCCGCCGCCAGCCCCTCGAGATGGCGGTATTTGGCGGCATAATACTTGCCGATCCGGTCCGCGGCGACCGAGCAGATAAAACCCAGCGCACATACGCCTATCAAGAGGAACAATTTTCGCCGGATACCCATTGCAACCCCCTCCGGTCCATCTCTTATGGACCGCATCCCGTATCGCCTTGCGCATGCGCGCGATGCCCTGTTGTCGCAAAAGTCATGAAAACCCACGGGACGACATGGTCCCGCAACAAGCATCACGCAAAGGACATGCCAACATGCAAAGCGTGAATGCTCATGTATTTCATATCGTACCGGCCGGTTGCGCCGTTATCGGGGGAGGGTGGGTGTCAGGAATTTTTACAGGGCGTCAAGTCTTGCGCATTGACTTGGCCGGGCGGCTTTGACAAAAAAACAGTATGGAGAAGCACTCTCGTATCACATTTCCCCTTCGCCGCTTACAATGTTGGCGTCGCCACGCCGCCCTGGTCGGGACCGGCTGCCTCGGCTTTGTCGCCGCCGCGCCCGGCGTGGCCCTGGCCGACCCGCTGACCGGGGGCGTGCTCGGCAGCGCTTTGCGCGGCGACGAGTTCACCGGGCCACGCGTCCTCGACCTGCTCGTGATCGGATTGGTCATCTTCCTGCTCCTGCGCCTGCTGCTCGGCCGCTCGCGACGTTCCGGCCAAGGCCAGCCGCAGCCGCCCTCCGACCGCTCCGGTCCCGCCGAACCCTACGACGCCACGCCGCCGCCGGCTCCCCCGCAACGGGCAAAACGTGACATGTACACCAATGCCCAGGCCACCTGGGACGCCCTGCGCTCGACGCCGTCCACGAAAACAGCCTCCCAGCCCGCCGGCCAGCCCCCAGCCGGCGCGACGCCGGACGAGGAATTCCTGGCCGGAGCAAAAATGGCCTACGGCCGCATTCTCGTGGCCATCGCCAAACGCGATTTCGACGATCTGGCCAATTTTACCACGCCCGGGTTTCTGGCCAACCTCAAAAACAGCCTGCCCCTGTCGCCGCCGCCCGCGCCGGACATCCTGCTCGTCGAGGCGACCCTGGCCGAAAACCGCGAGGAAGGCTCCCAAACCGTCATGGTTGTGGACTACAAAGTGCTCATCCACGAGAAAGACGCCCCCCACAACACCGACCGCTTCGACCACTGGCGCTTCGTCCGCGACAACGCCTCGCCGGGAGCCAACTGGCTGCTCGACGCCATGGAGCAACACTAGCAAGGCGCTTACGCCGCTGCGCCGCTGGGGCTCTGCCCCAGGCCCCGCCAGGGCTCTGCCCTGGACCCACCGAGGGGCCATGGGCCCCCCGGACCCCCCGTCCGGTGTGCTTTGGTCGGGTGGAGGCGGGGATGGTTGCCGGCAAGGCGGTTGGTGAAGATGGCGGCGGAATTTGTCGGGACGGTGCATGTCGCTTCGCGACAAGCTCGTCCCAGGCAAATTCCCCCGCCACCACGCCGTCGCCCCTGCGGGGCGAA
>NZ_JBLODY010000112.1:0-9393 GCF_047785625.1 Solidesulfovibrio sp. C21 | reverse complement strand
CTCCTGGACCACCCCACCGGGGGGCCCTCGGCCCCCCGGTGGGGTGGTCCAGGAGGGGCAAAGCCCCTCCTGGCCACCGGAGGCGCCACACACGCCATGGCAGAATCGCTTGTTTACTTGCCGCAGTCCGGCGACTGGACGTGCGCCGGATGCGGCGGTCCCTTGGAGCCCAAGAAGAGCGACGTCACCTACCTTGAGGGCGGCTTCAACATCACGCTGCTGACCTGTCCCAAGTGCAACATGGCCTTGCTCCCGGAGTATGTGGCCGTGGGCAAGATGCTGGAAGTGGAGCAGTTGCTGGAGGACAAGTAGTGCCGTGTTGCGTCGCGCCGTATGAGCGCGAGGATTTCCGGGAAGTCGCCGGCGAGACCTTGCGCCCCGGCGGGCTGGCCCTGACCGGACGGGCGCTTGCGGCCTGCCGGTTTTCCCCGGGGGCCAGGGTGCTGGATGTCGGCTGCGGCCCCGGTGCGAGTCTGGCCTTTCTCACCGACGCAAAACTGACCGCTTATGGCCTTGATGCCTCCTCTTTCTTCACGCGCCAAGCCGGCCGCATAGCTCCCGTGGTTCAGGGACTGGGACAAACCCTGCCTTTCCGGGAGGAAAGCCTGGACGGCGTGCTGTGCGAATGCGTGCTTTCGGCCTCGGGCGACGGGCCGGGGTGTCTGGCCGAGATCGCCCGGGTGCTGCGGCCGGGCGGACTGCTCCTCGCCACCGACCTGTACCTGCGCCAGGGCGCGCCTCTTGATGAAAACGGCGCGGGCTGCGCCGCCGGGGCGGTCACGCGCGAAGCCCTGGCCGTCATGTTTGGCGCGGCCGGATTCGCCCTGCGCCTGTTCGAGGACCACACCAGATTGCTTACGGAGCTGGCCTGCCGCCTGACCTTCGCCCTGGGTTCGGCGGCAAGCGCCGTTTCCTTGCTGACCGGCCGTGATCCGGCCTGTGCCGGCCAGGGGTCGCCGCGCCCGAAATTCGGCTACTGCCTGTGCATCGCCGCCAAGGAGTCCTTATGAACCCCACGCTTATGGAGATCATGCCTCTGGCCGCCAAGAACTATTGTTGCAGCCAGATTCTCGTGCTTATGGCCCTGCGCGCCCAAGGGGTGGAAAACTGGCCCCTGGTACGCGCCGCCGCCGGCATCTGCCACGGCATGGAATCGGGGCTGACCTGCGGCATCCTGACCGGAGGCTGCCTGGTCCTTGGCCTGTACGCCGGCCGGGGACGCGAGGAAGAGCTGGCCCATGAAAAAGCGGACCTCATCGTCACCGAATTCGTGGACTGGTTCCGCGAAAAGGCCACCGACATGTACGGCGACATCACCTGCCAGGCCATCTTAAGCGAAGGCAAGCCTGATGCCAGCCGTTGCGGCGGCCTTATGGCCGATGCCTGGGACCAGATTCTCGCCATCCTGTCGGAAGCCGGCATCGACCCGTCCGAGCCCAGGGAGTGATTGTGTCCGAATCTACCGGCGCCTATCCCACCATGAGCCTGTGCCCGATCTGCCTGCGTCGGGTGCCCGCCCGGCGCGAGGTCGACGGCGCGGACGGCTACGTGGTCAAGACCTGCCCCGAGCACGGCGAATTTAGCACCCGGTTCTGGCATGGTCCGCCGGCCATGATCGGCTGGAACCGGCCCAAGGCCCCGGGCAATCCGCCGCCGATACTTACCGAATCGCGTCTGGGCTGCCCCCATGACTGCGGTCTGTGCCCGGAGCACGCCCAGCACACCTGTACCGCGCTTTTCGAGATCACCGCCCGCTGCAACCTCTCCTGCCCGGTCTGCTTCGCCAGCGCCGGCAATACGCCGCCGCCCGATCCCGGGCTTGACGAGCTGGCCGAACGCTTCGCCCGCATCTTCGACGCCACCGGGCCGGTCAATGTCCAGCTCTCCGGCGGCGAACCCACGGTGCGTGACGATCTGCCGGATGTTGTTGCCGCCTGCCGCAAGGCCGGGTTCTCCTTCGTGCAGCTCAACACCAACGGCCTGGCCCTGGCCCGTGACCCGGGCCTGGCCGGACGTCTGGCCGATGCCGGCCTCGTCTCGGTCTTTCTCCAGTTCGACGGCGACGACAACGCCTGCCGGGTCCTTCGCGGAGGGCCGCTTTACGAAACGAAACTGGCAGCCATCGACGCCTGCGTGGAAGCGAAGATCGGCGTGGTTCTGGTCCCGACCGTGGCCCCGGGCATAAACGACGGCCAGCTCGGCGACATCGTGCGTCTGGCCCGGTCCAAGGCCCCGGGCGTGCGCGGCGTCCATTTCCAGCCCGTCAGCTCCTTTGGCCGCTATCCCTGGGCCGCCGGCCCCAGCGAACGCGTCACCCTGCCGGACCTCATGCGCGGCCTGGAAGATCAAACGGACGGCATGATCCGGGCCGAGCACTTCCATCCGCCGGGATGCGAGCATTCGCTGTGTTCCTTTTCCCAGCCCTACTTCCTCGAGGGAGATGGCGGGCTCAAGCCGGCCCCGACGTCGGGCCAATCCTGCTGCTCCCCCCCGCCTCCCATCGCCGCCGACGAAGGGGCGCGCCGCTCCAGGAATTTCGTGGCCCGCCAGTGGGCCGCACCGACCGCCGCCCCGAAAAAAGACGGCCCCATGGACGATTTCGACCGCTTTCTGGCCGACGCCGCCACGGCCCGGCGCTTCACCGTCTCGGCCATGGCCTTTCAGGACGCCTGGACCCTCGACCTCGAACGCACGCGCGGCTGCTGCATCCACGTGGCCACGGCCGACAACCGGCTCATTCCCTTTTGCCTCTACAACCTGACGGCGGCCGACGGCCGCACGCTGTACCGGGGGCACGACGGATGCGTCTAAGTCCCGTCGACGCTCTCGTTGCCGCCGGGCTGGGCCGGCCGGACGTCCCCCCGACGCCACAGGCCTTGCTGGCCTGGCGGCTGGCCGCCCTTTCCCGGGCCGTGCGCCATGCCGCCGCCGCCCCCTTCTACCGGGAACGCCTGGGCAACCTGCCGCCGGGTTTCCCCCATTTCATCGAGGAATTCGAAACCCTGCCCTTCACCCTGGCTTCCGACCTGACCGAGGCCCATGCCCGGTTTCTGGCCGTGTCCCAGGACGACGTGGCCCGCATGGTCACGCTTTCCACCTCCGGCACCACCGGCGCGCCCAAGCGCGTGGCCTTCACGACGGAAGATATCGAGGACATCCGCCACTTCTTTCATATCGGCATCCAGACCCTGGTCGAGCCCGGGGACACGGTGCTCATCCTCATGCCCGGGCTGCGCCCGGACAGCATCGGCGACCTGCTGTGCCAGATATTGCCGCGTCTGGGAGCCCGGGGGGCACTTGGCGACCCCACGGGCGATCCGGCCGTCCTGGCCGCCGACCTGCGCCGGCTGCGCCCGCAGACGCTCGTGGCCGCGCCGTCCCAGATCCGCCGGGCCATCGACGACCCGGACGTCCGCGCCGCGGCGAAGGACTGCCTGCGCACCATCCTGCTTTCGGCCGAGGCCTTGCCGGACGGCTGGAAGGCGCTTTTGGCCGAGCGCTTCGGGGCCACGGTCTTCGACCACTACGGCGCTACCGAGATGGGCTACGGCGGCGGCGTCGAATGCGAAGCGTTTCACGGCTACCACCTGCGGGAAACCGAAATCTATTTCGAAGTGGTCCACATGATCACCGGCGATCCCCTGCCCGAAGGGGAGGTGGGCGAGGTGGTCTTCACCACGCTGACGAGGCGCGGCATGCCCTTCGTGCGCTACCGCACCGGCGACGCCGCCGCCATGCTTCCCGGCCCCTGCCCCTGCGGCAGCAAACTGCGCCGCCTGGGGCCCATCCTCGGGCGCATCATCCACGGGCCAGACGGCCCGCAACTGACCAATCCGGCCAAGGGAACGGCCAACCGCCCATGATCAAACTTATCGACATCATCAATACCACCCTGGCCGAAGGCCGCCCCGTGGTCGCGGCCACCATCGTCACCAGCGAAGGTTCCACCCCGCGCACCGCCGGCTCCAAGATGCTCATCTTTCCCGACGACAAGATCGCCGGCACCGTGGGCGGAGGGCTGGCCGAGGGCCAGGTCATGGCCGCCGGGGCCGAGGTGCTGGCCTCGGGCGTCTCCCGGCTCATGGATTTCGACATGACCGGCCAGGCGTCCAAGGGCGCGGACCTGATCTGCGGCGGCCGGATGCGCGTGTTCCTCGAGCGCCTGGCTCCGGACGCGGCCACGAAACGCCTTTTCGCCGCCCTGGCCGAGACCTTGGGCAAAAGCGCGCCCTGCCTCGTGGTCACGCCCCTGGAGCCCGCTCCCGCCGGCGATGCGGGCCGCTGCCTGCTGCTCCCGGACGGCGACATCGTGGGCAGCGATCCCGGCCCGATGGTTTTGCAGGCCGCCCGCGAAAGAGCTCGCGCCATCCTGGCCCCGGTGGTCATGGAAGCCGACGGTCGGCGCTTTTTCCTGGAACCGGCCCTGGCCCAAAGTCCGCTTGTCATTTGCGGCGGCGGCCACGTCAGCCGGCCCACCGGGCAGATCGCGGCCATGGTGGGCTTTCGGGTGACGGTGCTCGACGACCGGCCGGAATTCGCCGCGCCCGAGCGCTTTCCCTTTGCCGCCGAGACCGCCGTGATCGACCCGGCCAAGGGCTGGCTCACGGGCCGGCGCATCGGCGAAAACGACTCCATCGTCATCGTCACGCGCGGCCACGCCCACGACTACGGCGCGCTGGCCGAAGCGCTTGGCACCCCGGCCGGCTACATCGGCATGATCGGCTCGCGCTCCAAGCGCGACGCCATCTACGACCGGCTCCTTGCCGCCGGATTCACCCGCGACGACATCGCCCGGGTCAAAAGCCCCATCGGCCTCCCCATCGAGGCCGAAACCCCCGAGGAAATCGCGGTGAGCATCGTGGCCGAACTGATCGCCTGCCGCGCCGCCAGAAGACCATGACCACCGACACGACCTTTCCCGACGCCTGCGCCTGCATCCTGGCCGGGGGACTTTCCTCGCGCATGGGCGCGGGGTTCAAGCCCCTGCTCACGCTTGGCGGCCGGACCGCGCTGGCCCTTTTGGCCGACACCTTCCGCCGGGCGGGGATTTCGAACATCCTGGTGGCGACCGGCCACCGGGGAATCGAGGTAACGGCCGAAGCGACACGCATCGGCATACGTAGCGTATACAATCCGGATTACGAAACCGGCATGTTTTCCACCGTCAAAACGGCCCTTGCCGCCGTGCCGGGGCATTGCCGCCGCATCTGCCTGACGCCGGTCGATACCCCCCTGTTCCGGCCGGCCACGGTTGCCCGGCTCGTGACGCGCCTTGGCGCGCCGGACGCCCCGCCGGTCGTCTATCCGATCTTTTCCGGCGAGCGCGGCCATCCGCCCTGCCTGGACGCCCGCGTCATCCCCACGGTCATGGCCCATGTCGGCAACGGCGGCCTGCGCCAGGCCCTGGCCTCTTTCCCTTTCGAGGAAGTACCGGTCGCCGACGCCAATATCCTGGCCGACATGGACACCCCCGAGGACTACGCCGTGCTGCGCTCCCTGGCCGATCGCCGGGACATCCCCACCCCGGCCGAGGCCGAGGCGCTTTTGGCCATCGAAAAGGTCCCGCCCCAGGGACTGGCCCATGCCCGGGGCGTGGCCGCCGTGGCCGAGGCCCTCGGCCGGGCGCTCAATGCCGCCGGGTCCGACCTCGACATTCCCCTTATAAAGGCCTCGGCGCTCCTGCACGACGTGGCCAAGGGACAGCCGCACCATGAAGCCGCCGGCGGCAGACTGCTGGCCTCCCTCGGCTTCGACGCCGCCGCCGCGATCGTCGCCGCCCACCGCGATAGCGACCTGCCGCCCGGGGCGCCCGTAACCGAACGCGAAGTCGTCTACATCGCCGACAAGTTCGTCTTCGGCCGTTGGCTGGTGCCTGTCGCCGGACGGTTTCAGCAAAAGCTCGACCTCTTTGCCGGCGACCCCGACGCCACCGCCGCCATTACCCGCCGCCGGGGAAACGCCTTGCGCGTGCTCGCCCGCATCGAAGCCGCCGTGGGACAGCGCGCCGAGGCGATCATCGATGCGGCCGGCTTCCGTCCCGGCCCTCCCCCGGCCCAGGCCTATGCCGCCGCGGCCGCCCGCCGCGCGCCCGCAAGCGCCCAGGGCCCCACCTCCCCGAGGCATTGACGCAAGCGGCCAAAAGCTGAGATTATCCGAAAACCGGCTGCATCGAAACGACGCCGCCGGGAAAGGGGATTATTGCCATGGACGCCGTAGGTTTCGACGTGCTGCGCCGGGCCGTGGCCAGTTGCGGGCTGGCTTCGGATACCGGACGCGGCCTGGACGTGCTGCTGTCGCGTTTTCTCGACGCGCTGACCGATCTGCCGGAGTTGCATCATGCCGCCGTGGTGCTGGCCGAGGCCGAGAGCCGGCCGGCCATCCGGGCCAGGCTCGGCGTGCCCGATGTGGGCATGGTGCTGGCCGCCGCCCTGGAGCGGGGACCGGGCGCCCGTACGGCCCGGGTTCTTCGGGCCGGAGCCACGCCGCTCGTGGCCGACGCCGACGGCAATGTCGCGGCGACGCGGGAGGAAGCGGCCATGCTGGCCGCGCCCATCCTGGCTGGCGCATGGCGGGAGGAAGGCGCGCCCCAGGGCTGGTTTTTCGTCGACGGCCTGCTTGGCCGCAATGCCCCGCTGGCCGACGATCTGCGCCTGCTGACGCTTCTGGCCGACATCCTCGGCCGCATGGCCGACATGGCCGCCACGGCCGCCGGCCGTACCCTGGACATGGCCCGGGAAGTGGCCTTTTTGCGCTCCAAGGTGTCCTTGCGCCACCAGCATGTGTTTTCAAGCGGCACGAGCCAGGCCCTGGAAGTCCTGCGCGGCGCGGTGACCCGGGCCGCCGTGTCCAAGGCCCCCATTGCCCTTCGCGGCGAACCCGGCTCGGGACGCGGGGTCCTGGGCCGCCTCATCCACGAACTTTCCCCCCGGGCCGTGCATCCCTTTGCCGTCTTCAACGCCGCCAGCGCCGACAAGCCCATGGAACGCCTGTTCGGCAACGCCCGGTCCCTTGGGCCAGCGGTCAAGCCCACCGTCGCCGGCCCCGGGCTGATCGAGGAAGCCGACGGCGGCACGCTGCTGATCCGGGAAGCCCACCGCCTGCCGCCGGACGTGTGCGAACGTCTGGCTCGCTTTTGCACGGCCGGGCGCATGGCCCGCCTGGGCGGGTCCCGGGAACGCCGCGTGGACACGCGCCTTTTTTTCGCCGTGCCCGTCGGCGGCCTGAACCCGGAACTGGCCGCCACCCTGTTGCCGGAGGTCATCGCCGTGCCGAGCCTGCGGGAGCGTCGGGAAGACATCCCCGCCCTGCTCGACGACCTGATGGCCCGGGAGGTGGCCCGGGGCGGACGCCGCCTGACGCTCACGCCCAAGGCCCTCAAAGCCCTGGAAGGCTACGACTGGCCCGGCAACATCCGAGAGATGGAAGGACTCGTGGCCCGTCTGGCCGTGACCGCGCCCGAAGACCGCATCGACATCGCCGACATCCCGCCCGAAATGCTGGCCGAGGGCGACCGGCCGCCGGTGCTGCCCGAAGACGCGGCCGAACTGCGCGACATGGAACGCCAGCAGGTCTTAAACGCCCTGACGCGACACGGCTGGGTCCAGTCCCGGGCCGCCCGGGAACTCGGCCTCACCCTGCGCCAGATCGGCTACCGTATCCGCAAATACGGCCTCACACGAGAAGAGGCGGATGTATAGGGGAAGAGGAGGAGAAGAGGATGCGAGAGGGGAAACCCTTTTGCAAAGGGTTCTCCCCTCTCGCGCTCTCCCCTTCCTAAACTTTTTACCCTTACAACGACTTCGATAGTAACACCGCATCACTATTGAAAGTCTTTGGGAACGGAACTGGGGGGAACCCTTTCGTAAGACAAGGGTTCCCCCCAGTTCCGTTCCCCCCCCGGGAGGACAGGTCATGTCGCAGGGCGTGAAGGACTTCGTGGACGTGCTGTTCAAGCTCGCCGTCGTCGCCGGCATCGCGGCCTTCTTGTACATCTACGCCGGCACGCGTTCCGTGGGCCGCTACCAGTACATCGCCAACGGCGAACTGGAATACGTCATGGATACCACCACCGGCATCATCTACCAGGGCGGCTCGTCCATGAACCACATCACCGGCCAGGAGACCCTGGGCGGCAAATCCATCAAAAAATAGCCGCCTATGCGCCGCCAAGGGTCATGGCATACAGCCTGGCCAGCATGTCGCCGGGCAGCCGTGTCTGCCACAAGCCGGCCATATGGGCCGCGACATAGGCCAGGGCGAACACGCCGCAAGCCCCGGCGGCCGTGAGCCACCACGGCGCGGGCCGCCCCAGGAAGCCGAAACGCACGGCCGAGGCCTTTTTGGGGCAGGCGATGACGCACGAGGCGCAGCCGCTGCACTCCATGGGGCGCGGTCCGGCCGTGACGGGCAGATCCATGGGGCAAACCTTGCGACACCGGCCGCAGCCCGTGCAACGCTTTGGGTCACGCACCAGGGACGTCGGGCCGATCTTGGCCAAAAGCCCGAGCAGCGCCCCGTACGGGCACAGCCAGCGGCAAAACGAGCCGCGAAAGACGATGCCCAGCACGAACAGGCAGCCCAGCACGATCAGGGCGGTCAGGCCCGGATGCAGGAAAAAAAGCAGCATCCTGGCATCGGCCGTGAGGTTGTAGGACGAGCGCACGAACTGTTCGATGGACGCGGCGTCCATGCCGAAAAAGCTCGTGAAGAGGAAAAAGGCCAACAGCAGGTACTTGGGCGCGCGAAGCGCCGCCTCGAGCCGCCGCGGCAGGGACCGGGCCAGCCCCAGCCGTTGGCCCAGCCGCCCCAGCCGGGCGATGACGAATCCCACCGGGCAGACGTGGCCGCAAAAGGCCTTGCGAAAGAAAAAGGCCATGGCCAGGGCGGCCAGGAAGATGGTCAGCCCGGCCGGATGCACCGGGTCCCAGGTGCCGGTCGCCAGGGCGTGGCGCGCGCCCAGAAGCGCGCTTATGGGCAAAAAGCCCTCCACCCCGGCCGGCCGCGCCGCCTCGGGGCCGGCCCCCACGGCGTAGCGGCAAAAAAGGATGAAGCGCCAGCCCACGTACAGGCTGGCCAGGAAAAAGAACCATTGGGGGATACGGGACCAAAACGACGGGGAAAAACGCTGTGACATGGAAAAGGCTTTGGGCGAAACGCCCGGGACAAGGTTGCAAAAACGACGGGGACACAGGGCTTGCGCGGCAAACATTCTTTCCATCCCCGAACCGCCCGGAGACTACACCATCCCCCGCTCCCCGCTGTCAGCTCCCCGACAGTCGCCTCGCATTGAGCGCTTCCCCTCCCCCAAAAAGTAGCTTCCCCACCCCCCTTATAAAAGTTTTGGGGAGGGGAGAGCGCGAGAGGGGAACCCTTTTTTCAAAAAGGGTTCCCCTC
>NZ_JBLODY010000111.1:0-9430 GCF_047785625.1 Solidesulfovibrio sp. C21 | reverse complement strand
GCTCCGACCAATACGCCGCCTTCAAGGAACGCACTTCTGTAGCTGGTGCTGCCATGGTCGTCCTCCTGTGGGATAAACCATGGCAGAAAATTCAAGCGACGTAAGAAGGACCTATTTGGACGCTTACCTTTCAACAACAAGCGGCCCACCTCCGAAGAAGCAGGCCGCCCATGGTTCAGTTGCCGTACAGGCGCTAAGCCGGGTTCAAGTCCGTCAGAGCGCATTCCAGACTGTACATGACGTTCCCGAAGGCTTCGCCAAGCCCCTTGAGGTCATCGCCGTCCAGGGGAGCTTTACCCTCGCCCAGATTGAGGAGGAGACGCCGCATGACCAAGCAACTGCCGCCAACCAACTTCTTCAACCGGGCCGAGGACGAGGATGCTGATGATAACGTGGAAATCGGCGGCGACATGGAAAGCATCCTCAACGAGTGCCTGAGCGCCGGCCTGCCGTGTCAGCGGCTGAATTGGCACTACCGCAGCCGCCACGAAAGCCTCATCGCCTTCTCGAACCACCGGTATTACGGCAGTGGCCTTGTCACTTTCCCCTCGCCCGTGACTGACGACAGCGCGGTATCCCTGCACATGGTGGAAGGTGGGCATTATGACAAAGGCGGGAGCCGCACGAATCAGGTTGAAGCCAAAGCGGTCGTGGCCGATATCATCAGCCATCTACAGGATCCAGACTTCGTGACCAGTGGCAAATCCATCGGCGTAGTGACGTTCAACTCGCAGCAACAAAAGCTGATCGAGGACCTCCTCGACGAAGAGCGTCGCCGCGACAATGCGCTGGAAAGATTTTTCTCCGACGATCTGAACGAACCAGTCTTTGTGAAGAACCTGGAAAACGTTCAGGGCGACGAGCGAGACCTGATTTATTTTTCCATCACCTATGGCCCGGACCTCTCTGGTCGAGTGTCCATGAACTTCGGCCCGCTCAACAAGGATGGCGGGGAGCGGCGACTCAATGTGGCTGTCACTCGGGCCAAGCACGGACTGCGGATTTTCACGAGTCTTCTGCCGGATCAAATCGACCTGACGCGTACCAAGGCTAAGGGAGTGGCCGACCTGAAGCTTTTTCTCGATTATGCCCAGCGCGGCATTCGAGCTTTGGCCGAGGAAGCAACCGCCCTACAGAGTGACTTTGAGTCACCCTTCGAGGAAATCGTGGCCGCGGCTTTGTCCCGTCGGGGATGGACGGTCCACTCTCAGGTCGGTGTCTCCGCTTTCCGCGTGGACCTGGGAGTGGTCGATCCCGAACGACCCGGCCGCTATCTGGCTGGCGTTGAGTGCGATGGCGCTACCTATCACCGGGCTGCCACGGCACGGGATCGGGACTGGCTCCGCGAGCAGGTTCTGAAGGGCTTAGGCTGGAGGATCGTGCGCACCTGGTCCACGGATTGGTGGCATGATGCCGAGACGGCCGCGAAGACCGTTGATACCAAGCTGCAAAAAATCCTTGAAGAAACTCGCGAGGAACGGGCCAAAGGCGAGGCGGAACGGGCGCGCCAGGAAGCAGCCAGGCGCGAGGCACAAGAGACCATTTCAGACGAAATGATGACATCTCCCGTGGATGAAGACGACAGTTCGCACCAAATGCCTTTGTTCTCTGCCCCCGCAGCGGACGTGCCCTCTGAGCCAGTGGCAGAACCGGTCTATGCCGACCGTAACGTTGCTCAAGAGACAGGCCGTGCGGCCGTTCAGGAGGTGACGACAAGTCCAGACCTCCTCGCCGATGGTCAGGAAACAGCACTCGCCAACGCCATCCGGGAAGTTGTAGCCGCTGAAGGTCCTATCCGGAGTGATGTCCTGGCCAGCCGCATCGCCAAGCGGTGCGGCTTTAACAAGGCCGGTAAAAGGATTCGGGAGAAAGTTTTTAAGGTTGCTTCTCAGGAATTTACGGGCGTAGCAGAGGAAGATGGGAGTGTATTTTTTTGGCCAGCCAACGTGACTCCAGGGGAATGTGATTTTATTAGGAAAGATCATGACGGTAAGCCGCGACCGGCAGATGAAATAAGTTTGGCCGAACTCGCCGCACTCGCATGTGATGTGTCCACTTCTCTCGCCCCGACAGAAGACCCTGTAGCAGTGATGGCGCGAGCGATGGGATTGCAGCGCCTTCATGCCGCAACAAGAGCCAGGCTTGAACGAGCGTTGGAGATGTGGCTCTCCAAGCCTGGCCATGAAGCTACATCAATAGATTGAACTTGCTGTGCAAATTCTAGAAATGATGATGGAGGAAAAAGATCACCCCATTTCTTCAAAGCATTTTCTCAATTGATCACTGGCTTCCTTGAGCAGAGCCAACTTTGCCAGCTTCAGCTTAAGGTTTTCTTTCTTCCCGGAAACTCTCACTGATGGCTCGACGGGAACGCTTCCGTCCTTTTCATCCTTGGAGTTTGGCATAGACAATTCTCCCTGAAAGGGTTCCAGACCACCCTACACCTATAGGTCTGGGCAGCAAATGCTTTCCCATAGCTCCATTTATGTCCTGGCCACAGTATGCACGAACGAAAAAACGGCCCGCCTCTTCATAAGAAACAGGCCGCACAATCCGGTTGCCGGGGCTCTCCGCCTAGCCGCGCCCTCCCTCTCTGGCCAAGTAGACTGCCCGTAGCGCGATGTCGATCCCAGCCTTCACGCCATCAAGGCCGTTGCTGGCGTGGTCCACTCCCTGGCGGATGATTCGAAAAGCCGTGTCCTGAAGTCGCGCCTCGTCTGATGGAAACCCGTTGGCCTTCTCCACCAGGGCGTGGGAGACGGGGATGCGCGCGGATGAAGTCGGAGGGCTTAGTCATGGCGCACCTCCCGGCCCTCGGCCACATCATTAAAGAACTTTTTAGCCCACTCCATGGCCGGGTGTTCTTTCCACTTCACGCAAAAGGCGTCGGGGTCGCCGGGCTCGGCGTAAACCAGCCCGTGCTTATCCAGGTCAAGGCGCTGCCGCTCAAGCCTGGACGCCATCTCTTCGGGCGTTGCCTCGCGGTCCTCTTTACCGGCCGTCAGTTCCACCCGAATGCGGAGGCGCGGATCACGGGGGTAAAAGACAACATGGAAGTTCCGAAGCATCCTTCGGTAGCTGTCCTCTTCGCTCTCGCGGTGGCCGATGGTGCCGCCATAGGGGATTTCGACGATGCCGGCCACGTGATTGGCCACCTTGCGAACGACATAGGGAACCGATAGGGCAAGACCAGCCATAACGTGCACCTCCTGCGTGCGGCTGTGGTCAGGCCCGGCCGGGTGTTGCCTCACCTTGCCGGGCCGTTTCTTTGTTGTCGTCTTGGTTGTGGTATTTTATTCCCACAAAAGAAGTCAAGGTTTGTGGTAATATTTCCCCACACTCAAAAAGAGGTTCCAAATGATTACCAGCTTACTCAAAGGGTTAATGGAAGACAGAGGAATGACGGTTCGGGGACTGGCCCAGGCAGCAGGACTCACAGAGAAAACCATCATGCGCGCCCGTGGCCAGATGATCGGCCGGTGCACGCTCGACACCCTGGCGACCATCGCCGGGGCGCTGGGAGTCAGGACGAAGGACTTGTACGAGGAGAGATGAAAGCAGGCGAGCCCATGGCTCCCAAATTCCCGGTGCGCTCCCCCCAGCGGTTAAGCCCTTGGTTCGGGAGAGTGGCAGAGACTCGATGACCGACACATTCACGAACGGAGTGCCGGCCAGTTTGACGCGGAAGTTGGGGGCAAAGACGGAGAGGAATAGGCTTCGGAGTGCTGTTCCTATTCGCTTTTGCGGTACATGGTAGTCTCTTTGGGTGCCTTGCTTTCTTGTTTGCCGCTGTGTATTTTATCTTCACAAGTACTCCTCGGGTCTCTAGCGCCGGGCTCCTCTCCTCCTGGCTTTTCGGAGAGATGAGTCTGTGAAGAGACGGCGTCGCCAGGGACGTCGGAACGGGTTGCGCTCCGCTCCCAGAGGAGTTCTTTGTTTAATACCTTTCGGGCGGGGTTACGGGTGGTCTATCACTGTCATGCGCGAAAAAGCTCATCCGGGAGCAGTCAAAACACCGCCTTGATCTATTGGCGCTTTGCCGATTATGCATACCATGGGACCTGTGCCGGCGGAGCAAGCGGTTTCCTTCGTTGCGTAAAAAACTCCAGCAGCAAACCACCTACCATCGGGCATTTCGAGAACGACACGAGGACCGCCGCGCTCCTGTTTAGGCTGGAGTGCGGCTTCGACTGTGGCCAATCGCTGTTAGATTTTACGCATTAAGTCCCTCCTGGGCGGACGGCAGCGACTCGCTTGCAGGAAATAATTCCTCCAGGACATCGGGGCCGGCCTCCATGGCGACTGCGGCGGCAAGGACAGATCCCGGAGTCGGGGGGCGAGTCACGATCACCGTGACCGGACCGGACACTGCGCAGGCCTCCTCCTTAGTCTCATGAATGGAGCCCCCGCCGTACCAGCGCCCGTCATGCATCGGGAAAACGACCGCGCCTCTTCGCACTGACGCCGAAGTTTTGTGAACCAGGGCCTCGATTGCGGCCAAACGTCGTTGAATCATGTTCATTTGGATCTCCCTTTTAGTTTTTCCTCAATGGCAGCGAGGCGTTCTTCGATCTCGCTCTGTTCCAGGACCTTCCGGTGCGCTTCGACCAACCCGGCCAGGGCCTGGGCCTCGCTCGGGGTCAGTTCGCCCCGGGCAACGGCATCGAGGACCGCGGCAGTGATCTTGGGTAGGTCGGCTGAGCTCTCCATGGCCGGCAGCGTCACCTTGATGGGGCAGTCCTTGCGCGGCGGGCACAGCCGGTCGAGGATAGCCCGAAGGACCGGCCCATCACCGGCCAGAGCCAATTCCAGGGCCTTGTTGACGACTTCCTCCGCCTTGCCGTCGATAAGAGCTTGTGCGGCCATGGTGGCACGGGAGCGGCACCCCTTGGGCTTGCCTGCCGGGTTCCCCGACTGGCCGGGCTCGAAGCGTTTCCCTGCTCCTCGCTGCTTTGGCTGCTTTTTCAGAGGATTTTCAGCCATGGTCCCTCTCTAAGCGGCCTTGATTTTGGCCACGGCCTGATAGCGCCGCTCCACCGTCCGCCAGTAGTGGCGCAGGAAGCTGAACGTGAATCGCTCGGCTCCGCGCCGGTCCTGGGCGAAGTAGAAGGTCAGGCGGTAGCGGCACATGAAGGCCACCACGGATTCATAGGCGGCCTTGGGGTTGAGGGCGGACCGGTATTCCCCGAGAGCCAGGGCGGATATGGGCGACTCGACCACCACGGCGGCGGACTCGAAGCCGCGCAGGCGCTCAAGTTCACGCTCGAAGCGGTCACGCTCCCGGCCGAGGCAGGCAACCAAATCAGGCAGGCTCTTGCGCTCCACGGCCACCAGGGATTCCAGCCCGGCAAGAGAGTAGTCCCCGGCCGTCAAAGTCCCCTGGGCGACCTCCGTGCCGTAGCCCTCGAACGGGAACGGGGTCTGCTCCCGGCTATCAACCACGATCCGCATGATTCCACCTCCGACGCCGAGGCTTGTTGTTGCTCTTCTTGCGCTCCAGGGCCCGTCCCATGCGCTCGAGCTCAACGATAGCCTGAGCCTCAAGCTCGACTTCGGACAGCGGCGGCATGAGGACGAGGCGACCTTGCGGCATTGTGGGATTACGCGGCGTCATCTTCGAACCTCCCGCACAGAGCTTTTATGGTGGCCATGCCGTTGCGGCAGGCGCTTTGAATCCGCTGAGACTCTTCGGGGCCCAAAGGCCGCCCGGTCAGGCTGGCGTGCCAAGCGGTCGTCATGGCCTCGGCCAGGGCGAAGTTGGCCTCTTGGCCTATCTCCAGGTTGTCCATGGTGGACAGGAAGAGCTTGCGGTCGGTCAGGGTGTCGCTATCCATGCTGCGCCTCCTGGGTGGGCAATTCGCCCATGTGTTGTTCGAGAAAAGGAAGAGCGTCCGCGAACAGGTTGTCCGCATAGCTGACAAGATCGGGATGGGGATTGGCAGGGTAGACAAGACGCAGCCGGCCGCCAGCGATGACCACGCGCAGGCCATGGTGTTGGGCAAGGTCGCGCAAGTCGAATGCGGCCCACCAGCAGTCAAAGTCGGGATGGTCGATGTCAGGAGCCCCGGGCAGCCAGGAAAGGCCTGTGGCATCGGCCTGGGGAAGCCCGGCCAAGATCCATTCTCGGACCATGCCCGGCTTTGTCATGAGGTCGCCCACGTCTTTCCCAGAGGAAGGCGGCCAGCGTTTGGCGCTGGCATAGTGCTCGCGCCACCATGGCCAGCCGCCGGCCCCGGCCTCGTCGAAATCCAAAGCCACCAGGACCACGGGAGCGGCCATAAACAGCGTGTGGGCCGTTGCATCGGGTTTTCCCTTTGCCGTGCCCAGGGCGGCGCAGGAAACGGCGTCACGGGCCTCCTGAGCGGCCAGGATGGCATCAAGCTCGGACTCTACGACAACACAGGGCTTGCCCTTGTCGGGTGCCAGGACCATGGGCAGCTTCCCGCCACCTGAGACAGCCGCATACTTCGGAAACTGGTCCTCGGGCGTCCAAGCGGAGCGACGGATTTTGATGGCCACCACCTGCCCACCGCGCAGGGTCGGGATGACCAGCCCAGCCGACAACCAGACGCGGCGCGGCTTTCCCGTTTTGAGGTTGATTTCCTCGGGCAGGCCCCAAGCGGCGCGGTCTTCGTAGAGGTCCGAGGGATTCCAGCCAATCCGTAGCGCGGCGCACGTCTTGGCGGTCAGGCCCCGGCTCCGAGCGTATTCCAGGCCAGGACCACCAGCAGCGAGGGCGGCGGCACAGCGGTTCACAAACTGGCCGGCGCGAGCCACCCAGGCTTCCACGGGCAACGTGGCGGCCTTCGGCTCCCAGGAGGCAGGCTTGAGGGTGCGCGTGGTTCCGGTCGCTTTGGGCGTTGTCCCCATGCGCTTGCAGGCCTCCGGGTAAGACAGGCCGTCCATGTCCCGAAGAAACTGGATGCCGTCGCCCTGGCGGCCACAGCCACGACACAGGAACCGACCGCCGGTCGCGCCGCTCGGGTGATCGGGCCAGACGCGGAAACGGTCCGTGCCAGCGCACCACGGGCAGGGGCCGGCCCATTCACCGCCCGAGGTGCCAGAGACATATTTTAACCCGGCAGGGATGAGGTCCAGGAGATTCATGACCGGACCTCATCTTCCTGGGTTTCGGCGTCCCAAGAGCCTAAGAGGGAATCCACCGGACAGGTGGGATTACCCTCTTTAGAGGGAGAAGCTGTCCGGTGGTCCGGTGGAACAATTTCAAGTACTTGCGCACCGGACAGGGCCTCTGTCCGGTGGTTTCGCTGTCCGGTGGATTTTTGCTGATTTTGCAGGATGTTATCACCGGACGGCGCTTTTTGTCCGGTGCTGTCCGGTGGCTTCTGACCGGTGGATTGTCCGGTGGATTTGCCACCGGAAGGGGTAGGCTGTCCGCTGGATTGATCCCTGTCCGGCGTCGTGGCGAGATACGCGACCTGTTTCCCGTTCCCTGAGTTCTTCCGGAGGACCTCATACAGTTCGCCGTCCAGGATCGTGGCAGCGGCAGCAGCTCTGACAGCCGCTTTCGTCGCCCCGGGGATGTCTTCCTTCCAGCGTCCCGGGAACACATCTCCCAGGGCCTTGATGGTCAATGCCGGCTCGCGCTCGGCCTCGCGCCGGCGGACCTCGGCCGTGATCCGTTCCACAAGCTGGGCCTCAAGAGCTTTGTCCTCCTCGGAGCGCTCGGGCTCGATATGGCGCAAGGTCCCGTCATTCTCACGGCGCAGGTAGAAGACATCGCCTAAGGGCGCATCGTTGGCTTTGCAGACCTTGCCGGCAAGGAATTGGCCATCACCCGCATTGCTGGCCACACCCTCGGCCCTGGCCGTCTTGCCGGGCAAAGAAACCAAGTTGAGCTGCCAACGTGCCGCAGCGGAAAAGCCCGAAGCGCCGCGCATGGCGTCCTGATGCAATGCGGCTTGAATATCCATGGAGCCGTCCTTTTTCTTAGCTCCTCCCTTGGTGGTATGGGCACAGCACAGGACAGCCGCGCCCGTCTCTTGGGCAAGACGTTCAAGCAAAGAGCAAAACGTGGTTGCCGCGCTATTGTCGTTCTCGTTGGCCCCGTACAGGCGGCTTTGTGGGTCCAGGATGACCAGGGCCAAGCTCGGGATGGACTTCGCCAACGTTAGGAGCTCGAAGAAGTTCCGGGAGGGTTGAGCATCGCCGCCGGCGACCTCGATAAGGCGTAGGTCTTGGCCGGCGGCAGGGATGGCAATGAAATTGGCCCGGAAATCGGCCTCGGCAGGATGAGGGAAAACGACAACGCGTCCGTCATCGGACTCGGCCTGGCTGGGACAAAAGGCCCGGAACATGCGGCGGACACGCCGCCACAGCACGCGCCGGTCTTCCTCACAGAAGACAGCCAACACCTTGCCCTTTCTGGCTGGGCGCAGGGCATCACCGAGAAATCCCCTGTATCCCGTGGCTACAGCCGCCCCTATCTGAAGCAGAAACCGGCTTTTCCCGGTCCCCTGTGCTCCAGCAACGTACCCGACCACGGAGGAAAGAAGAGAGTCGGCAAGGACCCAATCCAACGGCGGCGGCTCTTCGTCCAGGAAGCAGCCAGTGTCGAAATGGGACAAATCCAGGCCGGCGAAGAATCCGTGCGCGGAGTCTTGGGCCCCTCCTTTGTCTTGCCGTGCCACTTCCTCCTGGGCAACGCGGGCCGCAACCTGAGCGCGGATGGCGTCGCGGGAGGAGGTCATACACCCGCCCCCTGGATCTGGCGCATCCGCTCCAATAGATTTTCGTTTGCAGCCATGAGCCGGACAATGCGCCGATGGTTCCGGGCGAAGCGCCGGAAGACCGACCACAGCCGCGGCGATTCCAGGTTGACGACGGGGATTGGGGCTGGCAGAAGAGAGCCACCAGCAAACATCATTTCGTTTTTCGGGGACCCAGGCCCGCCAGCCTGGGTTTCTCGTTTCTGAGGGCTACGCAGCATCGGACGCCCCCCTGCCGTTCACAATCCGGTCCACCAGTTCGTCAATCTGGCTTTCAGGCCATGCCACAGCACGCGCCCCCAGCTTCACGGGCTTGGGGAATACGCCTTGGCGCACCAAATCAAGGAAGCGGCTGCGCTTGTAGGGGATGCGGTCTAGGACTTGGGGGAGACGAAGGAGACGTTCGGACTTGTGAAGATCGGCTTGCAACTGGCCATTCTCCTTTTAGGAGTGACCACCCTCGCGGCTAGACTGCGGGCCGTGGGCGGGATGACCAGTAGAAACCAAAAAAGTCCGATAAAAATAATCCGTGTACGACCAGCGAAGACTAGTGTTTTCCTACCGTACAGGGGTCATGGAGTAGCCCCCAATTAGACCGGATACCCTGGCCAACCGAAGAGGTAGGGCTAGAGGTATGTCCAGACCTAGTGCTAACGAGTTTACCACGGTCGAGTTGGTGAACGAGGTCCAGCGTCGTCGCT
>NZ_JBLODY010000110.1:0-9680 GCF_047785625.1 Solidesulfovibrio sp. C21 | reverse complement strand
GGAGGGAACCCCTTTTTTGCAAAAAAGGGGTTCCCTCCCCCGGTTCCTCTTCCCCTCTTCCGGAGGATACACACCATGTCCACCAAAATGTGGGGCGGGCGATTTGGCGAAGGTACCGGGGCCTTGATGGAAGCCTACAGCGAGTCGGTTTCCTATGACCGCCGCATGTACCGGCAGGATATTGCCGGGTCCAAGGCGCATGCCCGGATGTTGGCCAAGCGCGGCGTTTTGACCGGGGATGAGGCCGAGCGCATTGTGTACGGCCTGGATCAGGTGCTGGACGAGATCGAGGTTGGCGGCTTTCCCTGGCGGGTGGAGTTCGAGGACGTGCACATGAATGTGGAGCAGCGTCTGACCGAACTCATCGGCCCCCTTGGCGGCAAGCTCCATACCGGCCGCAGCCGCAACGATCAGGTGGCGCTCGATTTCAGGCTGTATGTTGCCGAGAGCCTGGAGGTCTGGACCCGGCTTTTGCGGGAGCTTGTCGGTGTCTTTTTGGAGCGGGCGGGGGAGCACAAGGAGACGCTGCTGCCGGGCTGCACGCATATGCAACCGGCCCAGCCGGTGAGCCTCGCCCATCATCTGCTGGCCTATGCCTGGATGCTGCGGCGCGACTGCGAGCGGGCCGAGGATGCGCTTAAAAGGGTCAAGGTATCGCCCCTTGGCGCGGCGGCCCTGGCCGGCACGACCTATCCCCTCGATCCGGGCATGGTGGCCCGGACGGTGGGATTTTCCCACGCCTTTGCCAACAGCATGGACGCCGTCTCGGACCGGGATTTCGTGCTGGAGTCCCTTTTTTGCGCCTCGCTGATCATGGCGCATCTGAGCCGCTTTTGCGAAGAGATCATTCTCTGGGCCAATCCGCGTTTCGGCTATGTTTCGCTGCCCGATGCCTACGCCACAGGATCGAGCATCATGCCGCAGAAAAAAAATCCCGATGCGGCGGAACTGGTGCGCGGCCGGGTGGGGCGGGTGTATGGCTCGCTTATGGGGCTGCTTACAGTTGTCAAGGGGTTGCCGCTGACGTACAATCGGGACTTGCAGGAAGACAAGGAGCCGTTTTTCGACGCCGATGACACCGTGCGGGCCTCGCTTCGGGTCATGGCCGGGATGCTTGGCGCGCTGGCCTTTCGTCCCGAGCGTATGCGCGAAGCCCTGACCCAGGGCTTTCTCAACGCCACGGAGCTGGCGGATTATCTGGCGGCCAAGGGTGTTCCGTTTCGGGAGGCCCACCACATCACCGGTCATGCCGTGGCCTTTGCCGAATCCAATGGCAAGGCGCTCGAAGAATTGACCCTTGACGAATTGCGTGTGTTTTCACCGGCCATGGAGGCTGATGTTTTCGAGGCCCTGCGGTATGAAACCGCCGTGGCCAGACGTAACGGACCCGGCGGCACGGGTCCCGAATCCGTGACCGCACAGATGGCGGAACTTACCCGATGGCTTCAAAAACGCTAAATCTCCAGCTCTCCTGCCTCTCCGCCATAAGCGGCATCATCGACAAGGCGCTTGACCTCGAGCAGTCGCTCCAGGATATTTTGCGCATCCTGGCCGAGACGCTCTCCATGAAGCGCGCCACCATCACCCTGGTCGACCGCTCCACGGGCAAGCTTGTCATCAGCGTTTCCCAGGGGCTGTCCGCCGAGGAGAAGCGGCGGGGCGTGTATGGCCTTGCCGAGGGCGTCACCGGGCTCATTTTCCAGACGGCCCAGCCCTACGTGGTGCCGGACATCCGCAACGAGCCGCTTTTTCTGGACAAAACCCAGTCACGCAAGATCGAGCGCCATACGATCTCCTTTGTCGGAGTGCCGATCATCCTGCACGGCCAAGCCATCGGCGTGCTCAACGTGGACCGGCTTTTCGGCGACGAAGTGGATTACGGGGAGGACGTGGCTTTTCTGACCGTCGTGGCCACGCTCATTGCCCAGTTCATGAGCCTCAACCAGAAATACGAGGCCAAGGTCGAGAATCTCAAGCGGGAAAACATCTCGCTTAAATACAAGCTGTCCCAGGAATCCCAGGGGCTCTATATCGTCGGCAAGAGTCTGGCCATGCAGGATGTGCAGCGCCAGATCGAAAAGGTCGCCCCGACCCGGGCCACAGTGCTGCTCCTTGGCGAGTCCGGCACCGGCAAGACGCTTATCGGCCGCATCATCCACGATCTTTCCGAGCGCAAAGACTATCCCTTCATCAAGGTCAACTGCGCCTCGATTCCGGAAACCCTGCTGGAATCGGAACTCTTCGGCTATGAAAAGGGTGCGTTCACCGGAGCGGACCAGACCAAGCCCGGTCGGTTCGAGGAGGCCAACAAGGGCACGCTTTTTCTCGACGAGATCGGCGAACTGCCGCTCGGGCTCCAGGCCAAGCTGCTGCGCGTGCTTCAGGACAAGGAGTTCGAGCGCCTGGGCAGCAACAAGACCCGGCAGGCGGACGTGCGCATCCTGGCCGCCACCAACAAGGATCTGGCCGCGTTGTCCGAGGAGGGTTCGTTTCGACCCGATCTCTACTACCGGCTCAACGTTTTTCCGCTCAACGCCCCGCCGCTTCGGGACCGCAAGGAAGACATCCCGAGCCTGCTTATCCATTTCCTCAACAAGGTCTCCAAGGAATACGCCCGCAAGCTGACCTTTTCCACCGAGGCCCTGGCCGTGCTCAAGCAATACGACTGGCCGGGCAATGTCCGGGAGATGGAAAACCTGGTGGAACGGCTGGTGATTCTGGCTGAAAAGGAGCGGATCGACGCCGACCTCATCCGGCCCTATCTGACCATTCCGTCACGGGAAGAGGGCGGCCGCGAGGTCGAGCTTGGCGGCGAGAATTCCCCCTCGCTGCAAAGCCTGGAGAAGTCAGTCATTATCGACGCCCTGCGCCGCAGCGGCGGCATCCAGCACAAGGCGGCCCGGGAGCTCGGCATCACGCCGCGTCAGATGGGCTACCGGGTCAAGAAGTTCAATCTCGAATCCCTGGTTGCCGTGCAGCGGGTGAAGAGCCGGGCCTGATCGGTCCAGTGCGACAGGCCGTAGACGTCTGGTTGTTTTACAGGCGGTCATTCCTTGTGGATGACCGCCTGTTTTTGCGTTGGGGGAGTTCTCAATCCGGAAGGAGTTAAAAAGGAAACGCCGATAAGGCGCTTTAGCCCGCAGGGTGGCGGCATGCGGACCATGGCCCGGGAGATTTCCTGCCGGCTGCTGCGGATCAGGCGCGACAGGAATTCTCCTCGACGTCGCTTTCGCCGACGTAGGCGATTTCGCGCTGCCCGGCATGGGTGATGCAGCCCGATTGGCGCAGCCCAAACCGCTCGACCACCCGTTTCCCGTCCGGCGAAATGACGATTGCGGCCAATCCACGTTTGGGGGTCGAGGCCAGATCCATGGCCAGGGCCTTCACCAGCGCCCGGCTCGCATCGGTGCCCTGCAACTGTTTCACGATGCCGATGTTGAAGAGATAATAATAGTTGTGAGCGCTTGTCGAGGCCTGCTCCGACGCGATCTGCGTCCGGCTGGTGATGCGCTCCGGAGCATCCCGCATCAGCGAAAAGGTCGCCTTCGCGATGGGATGAAAGCCCGTGTAGCCGACAGGAACACACCTTTCCCGCACCCGGGCCATCCACAACCGAAACCCCTGCGGAAACGCCGCGACAACCGTCTGTAAATGCGCATGGCCTTCACGGTCGGCCGCATTGGCGTAGCAGGCCCAATCGGCCAGAAGCGTCGCCAGGACGAAGCGGTTGAGAGAGGGCGCGGCTACCCGCGAGGCGGCTTGCGCTTCGGCCCAGGTGAACGAAACAACCTCCCCGGCATCGAGAAACCGCGTTTCCCGTATCTTCCGGTACCCCTCTCCGCTTTCCAGCCAGTCGAGGATTTCCTCCCGCGAGTCCAGGTCGGGGATATGTTCCAGCGGATCAAACGCCGGCGGCAGCATATGACGTACCGTCCTTCGCTCCCGGTGTACCGCCCCGCAGCATCCGCGTCAGTCCGGCGACGCCGCGCCGCAGCACCTCCATGTCCGGCCCGAAGCTCAGCCGGATGTGGTCCTTGTAGCAGGAATGGGGGCGCCGCCGACCGGGATTCACGTCGAAAAACGCCCCGGGCACGACGATGACCTTTTCCGCCAGCGCCTTCTCGAAAAAGACCATGGCGTCGCGAAATGCCTCGGGCAGTCCCTTGAGGCTGGCCCAGACGTAAAAGCCTCCGGCCGGCTCGGCCTCGATCTCAAATCCCAGACGGAGGAGTTCCCCTACAAGGTAATCCCGCTTATGGCCGAACTCCGTCTTGATGGCCGCGATTTCCCGTTCGGCCACTTCCGGGGAAAGCAACTCCATGGCCGCGCGTTGCAGGGGATGGTTCGCGCCGCCGTCCAGAAACGACCCGGCGCTGGCCACGGCCTCGATGACCGGGCTCGGACCCACGATCCAGCCGACCCGCCAGCCGGGATAGCGCCAGTTCTTGGTCACGCCGTCCACCACGATCACCGGGTCCCGGTCCACGTCCTCCACGAATGCCGCGGCCGAAACCCGCGCCTCGTCCCGGCCGTAGACATAATGGGAGTAGAACTCGTCCATGATCAAGGCGCAATCGTACGTTCTGGAAAGCTCCACCCACTGCCGCAGTTCGTCCCCGGCCACCAGCCGGCCCGTGGGGTTGGACGGATTGGAGGTGAGAATCGCCCCGAGGCCCCGGCTGACGATTTCGCGCTCCAGCACGGATGGCGCCATGCGATAGCCGGTTGCGGGATCGAGGAGAATGGGGATTGGGGTAAAGGAGCGAAAGACGGCCAGCAGTTCCTCGTAGGCCGTGTAGTCCGGAATGAAATGGCCGAGATTGATATTGCCGAGCGCCGCGGCGACGCGGGTGAGCGCCGCCCGTCCGCCCGGCGCGATGCAGACGTTGCGCCAGGTGTATTTGGAGCGTTTCCCCTGGCGATGGAAGTGGTTGTAAAATTCGGCCACCTTCATGCGCAGATCCTGCCGGCCGGCGACCGGCGCGTACTCCTGTTCGCAGGCGGCGCATTCGACGCAGGCGATGCGCCGGGGAGCGTCGGGCAATCCGGAGGTGGACGGCGCACCCTGGCCCAGGTTGGCCCACTCTGGATGCTCGGACGTGAAGCCGAGCGCCTGGGCGCGGTGCATGACATGGATGACGCCCGTGCGCGGCACGCTCCGAAAGCCAGGGATGGGACAGGTGTTGCCCACCCCGGCGGGAAACGACGGTTGGGGCATGGAATCCGGGAGATGACGATCGGCGGGCTGGGGCAAATACATGCTGCTTTCTCCGTGCTGGATATTCTGGAAGCGAACGGCATCACGGCCGGCGGCGAAGCGCCGCATGTAAAACGGCGGGGCGGCGGGCGGTCGCGACTGCATGGCCAAGGCCAACGAGTTGTTCCGGATCACGAGGATCAGCCGAGCGGGCGCCTTGGAGCGCGGCCCGGCTATCCAGCAACGGCTGCGGCGGCGGGTGCGAATGCGGAGGCGTTCCCGGCAAGACGGGAGAGCAAGGCAGAAGTGGGCGGCAGGGATGCGTTCCCCAAGCCGTCGAGCCATACGCTGTCAGGACGATGTCCATAACGGCGCGGACTGGATGGACAGAGAGGGGATGTAAACTTCATGAGCATAATTGTAGAGAGAGAATGATGGAAAGGTCAAGTGTCGCGGGAAGTATTTTCAGGCAGGGAAGAGCGTTGTCGGTGGAAAACCGCTTCCTGGCGCGCTTCCCACGTCAGCGGCGATTCTTCGGGAGCACCCTTGTTTCAAAGGGTTTCCTCTCTCGCACCTTTCCTCCCCTCCCTCCCCTTATTGCGCCTTCCATAAGGTCTGGACGGGCGTGAAGGCAGCGTCCAGGGCCAGGCTGACCTCGATGGTCACTTCCTCTTCGCCGCGTCGCACCCGGACATGTTCCTTGGGCGCAAGGCCGGCCTGCCTGGCCGTGTCCGCCCACCGGGCCTCCTCGCAAGCCAGAATATCCTCGAAGCCGGCCTCGGGTTCTTCGGGGCGATAAAAGCTCGACACCGTCACCCATTGCCCTTGCGTATCCTTGGGGTCCTCGCTCACGTCTTCTTTCCTTTTCCTGTCCGCCGGCCTCTGTCGTGCCTGCCGCGTCGGGGTTTTTACCTTGAACTGTCCAAGAGCGGGCAGCCAAGGCATGATCAAAACAAAGGACATAACCTCGATGATGATTTAATATGTTAACAATATTGCTATGATGTCTCTTTTGTGGCCATTCCTTTAGCGCAGGAAACGGCATAATCGGTCCAGGCCGGGGTGTGGGGCTCGAGCCGGCCGTCCCCCCGGATATGCACCACCCGGGCACCCCGGGAAAGCAGCGCCGGGGCGATGCGCCAGGCCCGGTGGCAACGCCTGGGGTCCTCCTCGGCGCAGACCAGGGCCAGCCGGTAGGCCTGCCGCCAAGCCGCGATCACCCGGTCGATGCCTCGGGAAAACGACACCGCATCCACCACGGACGTCCCCCGTCCCCCGAGTTCGCAGCCGTAAAAAAGATAGCCTACGCCCCAGGACTTGAGCGATGCCGCCAAAGCGTTCTTGCAAAAATGCGGCAGGTGGCGCGAGTAGGGCTCGGCCCGCACGTCGATAAGCATATTGACGCCGTGGCGGGTGAGCAGGCTCAAGAAAACGGCCCGGTCATGGTTGTCGTGCCCCAGCGTGTAAATCGGCGGGCGGGAAAGCGGTCCCTGGGTCATCGGACGGCTCCAGCCAGTTCCTTGTGGCGGAAACAGCCGGTCAGATGGTCGTTGACGAGGCCCGCCGACTGGAGAAAGGCGTAGACGCAGGTCGGGCCGACAAAGGAAAATCCCCGGGACTTGAGGTCGCGGCTGACCTGTTCGGCCAGGGGCGTTGTGGCCGGGACCTGCCGCAACTCCGAAAAGTGGTTGACGATGGGCCGTCCGTCGACAAAGCGCCAGAGATAGGCGTCAAAGGAGTCGAAGGCCTCCTGGACGGCGAGAAATGCCTGGGCGTTGGCCACCGAGGCCTTGATCTTGGTCTTGTTGCGGATGATGCGGGCATCCTCCACCAGGGCGGCGAGCTTGGGCGCGTCGTAGTCGGCCACGCGCGCCGGATCGAAGCCGTCGTAGGCGGCCCGGTAGCCTTCCCGGCGTTTGAGGATGGTCAACCACGACAGTCCGGCCTGGGCGCCTTCGAGGATGAGCAGTTCGAACAGCGCCCGGTCGTCGTGCAGCGGCACGCCCCATTCCGTATCGTGGTAGCGCACGTAAAGGTCGAGATCGCCGCACCATGGGCAGCGGATGATGCCGGCTTCGTCCACGGTCATGATCACAGCCCCAGTTCGTCCCACAGCGCGTCGATGCGACCCTTGATCTCCCGGGACATGACCAGCGAATCGGGCCATTCGCGCATATGGCCTTCCTCGGGGCCCTTTTTCGTGGCGTCGATGCCGATCTTGCCGCCGTAAAAAGGCGTTGGCGAGGCATGGTCCAGGGCGTCGAGAGGGCCGTCCACGATGACGATGTCGCGCTGGGGATCGACATTGTTGCCGAGCCGCCAGAGCACTTCGGACGTATTTTGCACGTTGACCCCGGCATCCACCACCACGATGATCTTGGTGAACATCATCTGCCCAAGGCCCCATATGGCGTACATGATCTTGCGCGTCTGGCCGGGATAACGCTTGTCGATGGAGACGAAACAGAAGTTGTGGAACACGCCTTCGAGCGGCAGGCTCATGTCCACGATTTCCGGAAGCTGCTTTTTGATAAGCGGCAAAAACAGGCGTTCGGTGGCCTTGCCCATGTAGCAGTCCTCCATGGGCGGTGGGCCGACGAGGGTCGCCGGATAGACGGCGTCCTTGCGATGGGTGAGCGCCGTGACGTGGAATACGGGGTAGTCGTCGGCCAGGGAATAATAGCCGGTGTGGTCGCCGAACGGCCCTTCGCGGCGGCGTTCGCCCGGGTCCACGTAGCCTTCCAGCACGAACTGGCTCGAGGCCGGCACCTGCAAGTCCACGGTCTTGCACTGGACAAGCTCCACCGGGGCCTGGCGCAGGTAACCGGCGAAGAGAAATTCGTCGATATCCTCGGGCAGCGGGGCGGTAGCGGCATAGGTGCAGGCCGGGTCCGGGCCGATGGCCACGGCCACGGGCAGGCGCTCGCCGCGCTTTTCCGCCAGATGGTAGTGGTAGGCCCCCCCCTTATGGCGGTGCCAGTGCATGCCGGTGGTGTTCTTGTCGAAGACCTGCATGCGGTACATGCCCACATTGCGCTTGCCGCTTTCCGGGTCCTTGGTCACGACCACGGGCAGGGTAATGAAGGGGCCGGCATCGCCGGGCCAGGTGGTCAGCACCGGCAGGAGGGACAGGTCCACGTCGTCGTCGGTCAAAACGACATCCTGGCAGCGGCCGGAATTCACGGTTTTGGGGAAGATGCCGGCCATCTTGGCCAGCTTTGGCAGCATCTTGAGCTTGTCGATGAGTCCGTCCGGTTTTTCCATCTCCAGCACGGCGTCGATGCGGTGTCCCAGGGCGTCGAGGTCGTCGCAACCAAGGGCCAGGTGCATGCGGGGAAACGAGCCAAAGGCGTTGGTGACCACCGGAAAGCGTGATCCTTTGGGATGTTCGAAGTAGAGGGCCGGACCGACGGCCTTGGACACTCGGTCTGTGACCTCGGCGATTTCCAGATACGGGTCCAGTTCGGGCTTTATGCGCCGCAGTTCGCCTTTTTTTTCCAGAAGCCGCAAAAAATCCTGCAAGTCCTTGTACGCCATGGGGAAACGCTCCAGAGGTCGGTGGATTGGGCCGCGCCGGCCGGTCCCCATATTTATACGCGAAGGCGAAGCCCCGTAAAGGGCCGGGAAGTTGCGGCCACGATCCGGGCCAGGAACCCGGCGGCGAGCGGGGCGGGCAGCGCTCCGGCGGACAGGCACGCCGGAGCCAGGACGGCCTTGCCGAAGCGCAGGTCGGCCAGCATGGCCATGCAGGCGGCAGCCTCTTGCGGGCGTTCGAGCATGAGCCGGTAGACGGTGCGGGCCGGCGCTTCCCGGGTGGTGGGGTGGTGGCGGGCCTCGATGGCGATATGGCCCGGGCCGGGGAGGTGGCCGAAAAGACGCAGACGGAATCCCGGGCCGCCTTCCTCCGGGGAAAGGCGCGCGGTCAAGGCCTCGGCCTTGGTGAGCCCGGGAAGGACCCAGGGAAGGTAGCGCGGACGCCCCTCGGCGCGGGACACGAAGGCCTGGGCCAGCCGGAAAAGCTCCTGGACGGCGCTGAAATCCGCGCGCGCGGCGGCATCGCCAGCCAGCCAATCGAGAAAACGACGACGCGCGGCGGTCAGGTCCAGCGGCGGGCAGGGCGGCGGCGCAAATCGGGGCAGGTGGCGCTCGAAACGGGTCCGCGCGGCGGCGATGCCGGCCAAAAGCAGCCCCGGCTCCGTGGCGGAACTGGGCGGCGGGGTAATGTCCTTTAAAACCAGTTCCGGTTCGAGGGCCTCGATGCGAAAGGTCAATTCGCGACCGGGCACGGGCTCGTGGTCCAGGCTGGCCAGAAGCTTGATGCCGGACACCACCACCCAGAAAAGGCCACCCGGTCCGGGCGAGACGAGTCTTCCCTGGACGGTCTGACCGACCTTGCGTCCGCGCCGGAAGGCCTGTGTGTTGCTGTGCGGCATAGTTGTGAACCGGGGGAGGGAACCCCTTTTTGCAAAAAGGGGTTCCCTCC